>NZ_JAEHBI010000017.1:0-98494 GCF_016483705.1 Bacillus cereus group sp. N6 | reverse complement strand
CCTTCGTAAATTTTGTCATACAAAAAACTGCACCTCCAATTGTTAGACTGTGTCTAACAATTGGGGTGCAGTTCATTCAAGTAGCTTTTTTATTACTCTGCTAAATACATAAATCCGATTGCACCCGGACCTGTATGAGTACTAATAATAGGCGTTGTAAAGAAAATTTCTGATTGAGCAAATCCACTCACTTTTTCAACAGCCGCTTTTACATTTTCAGCTAAAGGAATTGCTTTCGCATGCGGAATTGCAACAGCTTTTACAACTTTTCCAGCTGTATCTTCCTCAAATAACTTAGCTAACGTTTTTACAATTTGACCTTGGCTACGCACTTTCGTTACAGGGTTATAAACACCATCTTCAAGGCTAGCAATTGGCTTTATATTGAGTAGCGAACCGATAAACGCTTTTCCTTTACCGATACGCCCACCCTTCACTAAATTTTCTAATGTATCTACTACTACATATAAACGAGTATTCTTTCTCACTTCATCTACACGTTTTAAAATTTCTTCTAGTGAGCGTCCTTCATTTGCCATTTTTGCAGCTTCTATTACTTGATATGCTAAAGCATGTGTAATAAATTGAGAATCAACAACTGTTACTTTTGTGTCGGTCATTGATGCAGCACTATTGGCAGTTGCCACAGTACCACTCATTCCACTTGTCATATGAATGGAAAGTACTTCACTTCCATCTTCACCTAACTTGTCATACATTTCTACAAATGTACCCATTGCCGGTTGTGATGTTTTTGGTAATTCCTCTGATTTGATCATTTCTTCAATAAATTCATCAGGTTGTAAATCAACGCGATCTAAATATGTTTGTCCATTTACAGAGATTGATAATGGTAGCACATGAATGCCATACTTTTCGATTACATCCTGCGTTAAATCTGCAGTTGAATCTGTTACAATTTTAATTTTTTGCATATTATATTCTTCCCTTTCCAATACGCTCTCCTTGTTATTATACTAGCATTCCCTGTGCTTTCAACAATTTCGAACAAATTTCACCAAATTAATTATATTTTTATACCTAAAATGAAAAAGACAGAGTTTACTAACCCTGTCCATACTTTGTATCATGCATTTTTTTCAAGGGTATTTGTTTTATATACATTTAAATAATCATTCCACTTCAAACAATTTTGCAAATATTCACGGAAAGAATACGAAAATCTTGGGTGCTTTTGTTTTTGAATTTTTGCAATAAATAATTGAAGACGAGACTGAATTAGAAACGATAATGGATGCTGTGCCTGTAGGACAGGGATTTCGAATATTTTAATACAATCCCCTGTTGAATGAGTGAAATAAAAACTTTTCGTAATCACAATATCAATCCTCTTTTTCATTGGATTTTTGAACTTCCTCTACTTTACGCTGTAACACGTTGTTTAAAGTGGAGACTTCTATGAATACAAAAGTATCCTTAGTCAATCCCTGTAGTCCTTTTGGTTAGAAGATTTATACTCTATTCATCCTCCATCCTAAATATCCGATCAGACAGGAATCCCGCTATCCGTATATTGCTTAATAATTTTAGTATAAACTTAGCAAAGCGCAAAGTTTGTCTAAATTTTGGAGATTCTATAATTTTTTTCTTCTATATATTGTATACGTTTATGTCTAAAGTATAACAAATAAATAAAAAAAGTGCCTTTATAACGAGGCACTTTTCGACTGTATTTCTTCTTCTCTTTTCTTTTTCCGCTTACTGACAATCTTTGATAAAGCGATACTAATTTCATAAATACAAATAAGCGGTACCGCTACTAAACTATGTGATAAAAAATCCGGCGGTGATATACACGATGCAATGATAATCAATGCTACGTAAGCATACCTTCTTATTTTTATTAGCAATTCCGCCGTTAACAGTCCAATACTCGTTAAAAACATGACAACTACAGGTAATTCAAAAATTACAGCAAATGGAACTGTTAAATTAAGAACAAAATGAAAATACTTTTCTGTCGTAAACATCGTATTAAACATTTCATTACCTATCGTAGTTAAAAAATGAAATAAAAACGGCATTACAACGAAATATCCAAAACATAAACCTGCAATAAATAATATAGACAATACCGGTATATACATTACTGTCATTTTTTGTTCATTTGGATGTAAACCCGGTTTTACAAATAACCAAATTTGTATAGCAGCAAAAGGAATTGTACAAACGATAGCAAATACTGTAGCAATCGAGAAAAAAATCCATAATACATCACTTGGACCGAGAACAGTTAATTTCATTGGTAAATCTTTTACTAGCCAAAAATAAATATCCTTCGTAAAAGTAAATCCGATAATTAAAAATAGGACAAAGGATAGTACTGTATATATTACTCGTTTGCGAAGCTCAACAATATGTTCTACTACGCTCATTTCCCGATCTTCCATCTCGTTCACCACACTTTATTTATCCATTTCGAGGAAAATTCATTACATTTTTTCTTTCTTTTCCTTCTCTTGAAATGCATCATCAGTCAATTCTTTCGTTGATTTTTTGAATTCTTTTAACGTTTCCCCTAAAGCCTTTCCGATTTCCGGCAATTTTTTCGGCCCAAACAAAATGAGTACAGCTACTAAAATTAAAATTAATCCTGGAAAGCCAATATTTGAAAACATTTCTCCATCCCCTTTATTAGTAGATTCCTTGTCCTACTATTGCATAATTTTATTTTGTCAAAAAAGTTTGAAAACGTCAACAAATCCATTGCCTTTTGTCAAAAAAATTCAAAAATATAATCAATTATACAAATTTCATTTTCTATTGCCCTTGTGTATGATATGGTAAGGGAAGTGACATATTATTTTATGATAGTAGAAAGGATTTGCATTATGACTGAAAAAATGACACGAATGACACATTTTGTGAAAGAAGAAATTGCAAATGCAATTACACATGGTATCGGTGCCATTTTAAGCATCCCTGCCTTAATTATATTAATTATTCATGCCTCTAAGCATGGTACCGCATCTGCTGTAGTTGCATTTACGGTTTATGGTGTAAGCATGTTTTTACTGTACTTGTTTTCGACCTTGTTACATAGCATTCATCATCCAAAAGTAGAAAAATTATTTACTATACTAGATCACTCAGCCATTTATTTATTAATCGCTGGCACATATACTCCTTTTTTACTTATTACGCTTCGCGGACCATTAGGCTGGACGTTACTCGCTATTATATGGACACTAGCACTCGGAGGTATCATCTTCAAAATTTTCTTTGTACGTCGCTTTATTAAGGCATCAACATTATGTTATATCATAATGGGATGGCTCATAATCGTTGCTATTAAACCACTTTATGAAAATCTAACTGGACATGGTTTTTCACTACTTTTAGCAGGCGGAATTTTATATTCTGTAGGGGCTATATTCTTCCTTTGGGAAAAGTTACCTTTCAATCATGCCATTTGGCATCTTTTCGTTTTAGGTGGTAGTGCGATGATGTTCTTCTGCGTACTCTTTTATGTCTTACCTACAGCATAAAAAAAGGTTTCAGCTTATATTAAGCTGAAACCTTTTTTTATTACTTATGTAATTGTGATGCGATAACATCCTGTGTATGCTTCGTTAATTCTTTAATATCCATATTCGCATACTCTTCAGCTGTAATCGGCTTAGAAATTGTTACTGTTGCATGAGCTGGTTTCATACGGTTTCCATTCGCTTCAAACATTTTATATGTCCCATCTAATGTTACAGGTAAGATTGCTACACCAGATTTTACTGCAAGGTGAAAACTCCCAGCCTTAAACTCTCCAATTTCGCCACCCTTACTTCTCGTCCCTTCTGGGAAGATTACGATTGAATGCCCGTTCTTTAACAGCCCAATTCCATCTTTAATCGCTTGAAGAGATTGACGACGATCATTACGAACCATAAATACACAATTCATAAGTTCCATCCAAGTTGGTACAACTGGAAACTTCTTAATCTCTGCTTTTGAAACAAATCCAATTGGTTTATTTAAGTAACCTAGTAAAACAGGAATATCCATATTACTCTGATGATTACTTACAACTAGTACCGGCTTATCTTTTGGAACATTTTCCAGTCCCTTTACTTCAACTGTCCCACCAGCTACACGTACCATTTTCTTACCAAACCAATTTGTCGTTTTATACACAACATTATCTTTTTCTTGTGGCGACATCGTATTTACTTGTCTTTTCAGACGCCACATTCTCGGTGTAATCGCAATTACGATTAAAATTAAATAAAAGATTTTAAAAAACGTTTGAATCATACAGAACCCCCACCTATTATCATTCCGACCTTCATTATACTAGACAAACGAAGGAAAAAGAAGAAAAAATGTCCAAACAGCAAGTGCTTGGACATTTTCAAGTATTCTATATTAGAAACGTTTTGCTAATTCACGAGCATTAGCAATTGCTGCTTCTTTAATTTCTGGTGCTTTTTCAGGGTTTGCATTCATACCTTCAACTGCAATGTATTCAGTTTCATTTACACCAATGAATCCTAATACTGTTTTTAAGTGATTGCGGCCGAAGTCTACAGCTGCGTATGCTCCTTCAGAATAAACGCCACCTGTTGCTTGAATGTGAAGTGCTTTTTTGCCTTCTAATAAGCCAACTGGGCCATTTTCAGTATACTTGAATGTTTTACCTGCGATTGCTAAGTTATCTAAGTATGCTTTTACTACTGGTGGATAGCTAAAGTTCCACATTGGAGTTACGAATACATAACGATCCGCATGCATAAATGTTTCTAAGTTTGTGTTCATTGCTGCAACTTTTTGTTGTTGAACTTCAGTTAAAGTTTCAAAGCCTTCACCTGCTGCAAATTTACCCCAAGCAGCAAATACATCCGCATCGATTGCTGGTACTGTAGTGTTGAATAAATCAATTGTTACAACTTCGTCTTGTGGATGTTCGTTTTTATAAGCTTCGATGAAAGCTTCTCCTACTGCCATTCCGAAAGAACCTTCTGCTGAATTTGGATTTGCTGTAATAAATAGTACTTTTGTCATTGTATTCTCTCCCTTTTACACATCTTATCTTTAATTTGAGATTTATAATTCGAAAGTAAATAACTTACCTTATGTAAGTATAATACAAAAAGTTATGTTCAATGTCAATAAAAAATAGCTACTTTTTTTTCGTAAGTTAATAAACACTATCTTTTCAATATGTTTTTGGTGAAACAAAAAACTACCTCCACATTCCATGGAGATAGTCTTCATCATTTTCTATTTTTGAAACACATGTTTCACTTTTTCAGCTGGAATATTACTTCCGCCTCTACCTTTTACATCTTCAATCATCATTGTAATGACCATATCTGGTGAATTTAAATCAAATGCAGCGAACCAGCCTAGTTCTTTTCCTTCGGCCTCTTTTGATACTTTTAATTCCGCTGTACCTGTTTTTCCAGCAAGAGTCATTCCATCAATTTTAGCAATTTTCCCAGTACCATCTGGATCATTAATTACTTTCGTCATAGCAGTTTTTAATATATCCTGATTTCCTTTTGAAATGACATTCTCTTTCCAAACTTTCGGTTGCTTATCTGTTTTAATAATATATGGAGAAGGTATGTTTCCATCATTAACAATTGGTGCGTACGTTAACGCTAGATGGAGTGGCGTCATTAATACTTGCCCTTGTCCATAACCTGTGTCTGCCATTTGAATATCATTTTTAATACCACCATTTGCGATTTTAGAAGCTGGGAATCCATATTCAATTGGTAATTTCTCATCGAATCCGAACTTTTTCGCTTCACTCATAAATTTATCTTTTCCGATTTTTAAAGCCTCTTGTGCGAAATAAATATTATCCGAGTATTTCATTGCCTTATCAAAATCAATTGGATTTGCATCTTTTACACGTGTTACATAATAATTACCCCAAGAAGAATCTTTCGTCCATTTTAATCCTTCAATTTTTAACTCTTCTTTTGGATCAATTGTTTTCGTTTCAAGACCGATTGCAGCTGTAATCGGCTTAAATACAGATCCTGGAACTGATAATTGTGTAAATCGATTCGTCATCGGTTTTTTCGGATCATTATATACCGCATCACGTTGCGCTTTTGACGCCCCTCTTGTAAGGGTATTTGGGTTATAAGCTGGTGTGCTCACTAGTGCAAGTGTTTCTCCAGTCTTTGGATTAATTGCTGCACTTGACCCTACCTCATTTTTCATTTCATTATAAATTTCGCTTTGAACTGCACTGTCAATCGTTAAAGTTACATTTTCTCCATCAACAGCATCTGTTTTTGCTAAATTTTTAATTTCTTTTCCTTGTGCATCTTCTATGAAGACACGGCCGCCTTTTTTACCGCGTAGCTTTTCTTCCAGTACTTGCTCTAAACCAGCTTTACCTACTGGATCATCTGCTTGATAGCCTTTTTTTTGTAGCGTTTTTAAATCTTCAGCATTCACTTTTCCAATATAGCCAGTAAGATGTGCTGCTTCTTCTCCTAATGGATATGAACGAATATTGACTGGTTTTGTTGCAACACCCGGTAAATCTATGTACGTATTTTGTGTTGCTCCTTCAGGCAATATTCCCATTGGTACAAGGTAATTTGGTTTTACCCATTTAGCTGCTAGTTTTTGATCAATTTCTTCTACAGACATATTTAGCAACTTCGCTACCGTTTCTTTCGTTTGCGGAGCAGCATCCCCTAACTGTTCAGGAATCAATCCGATTTCAGAAGCTTTACCATTTACCGCAAGATATTTACCATTGCGGTCATATATTTCTCCACGTTTTGGCTCTGTCGTTTGCATGCGCACTTTACTATCTTTTGTCATCCCTGGGAAGATAAAATCAGGAGTCCAATCTATTTTCCAAGATTCTTTATCTCCATCTTTTTCTTTCACCATTTTTGCTTCATGACCAAAAGTGATTTTACCGCCAACTGTATCCATACTTACTTTAAAAGGAACAGGACCTTCATCTTTTTTATCTTCTTTTACTTCCCCTGTTTCTACTTTTAAATCTTTCACTTCAATGCCAGCATAAATTTTTTCATATTTCTCAGTGAAATCTTTCTTTGAAATATCTTTTTTTGCCTTTTCTGATAATTGATCATACATTTCTGCAAATTTTTGTTTATTCCATGCTTTTGCATATGTATCAAACGCTTCTTGTGGTTTTTCTTCTTTACCACATCCAACTAACATGAATGTTAAGCAAAGAAAAAGAATCCCCCATATCTTTCTCAATCGATTCTCCTCCTCTTTCTACATCAATACTTTAGAAAATATTAGCATTTTTACATGCTACCATTCATTATAGCACTATCGAATCTCATCTATAAACCTATATTGATGGATACAAATAAAAAGATTGATGCGAATATTCACATCAACCTCTATTATTATTGTTGCTTTTCATATACATGATAATAGTACGTATACGGATTTTTTTCATCCGTTAACCCTTTTTCAACAAAAATTTCTTTCCAATTTGCCATATCGATTTCTGGGAAGAATGTATCTCCTTCAAATGCATGATGAATTTTTGTTATATATAACTTGTCTACGTATGGTAAAAAGAGATCATAAATTTGCGCTCCGCCAAAAATAAAAATCTCTTCTTCATTTTTGCATAGCTCAAACACTTCTTCTACAGAATGTGCTACTTCACAACCTTCAACATGATACCCTTCATTACGAGTTACAATGATATTACGTCTTCCAGGCAGTGGTCTACCAATCGCTTCATAGTTTTTTCTTCCCATAATAAGCGAATGACCCATCGTTGTTTTCTTTACATATTGTAATTCACTCGGTAAACGCCAAGGTAAATTATTATCTTTACCAATTACTCTATTCTCGTCCATTGCGACCATAAATGAAACTATCATCTTTTCATCTCCTCTACAATTACACTGCAACCGGTGCTTTAATTGCTGGGTGTGGATCATATCCTTCAATCGTTAAATCTTCCATTTCAAATTCAAACACAGATTTCACATCTGGATTTAATGCAAGTTTTGGGAACGGACGTGGTTCACGTGCCAATTGCTTTTCCACTTGCTCAAAATGATTCGTATAAATGTGTGCATCTCCAATTGTATGAACAAATTCTCCCACTTCAAGTCCGCATTCATGTGCAATTAAATGTGTTAGTAGTGAGTAACTTGCAATGTTAAATGGGATTCCAAGGAATATGTCACCACTTCTTTGATATAACTGACAAGAAAGTTTGCCATCCGCTACATAAAACTGGAATAGCGTATGACAAGGTGGTAATGCCATACTTGGTACATCTTCAGGATTCCAGGCAGAAACAATTAGGCGACGGGAGTCTGGCGTTTTTTTAATCATTTCAATTACATCTTTTAATTGATCAAGCGTCTCACCAGCTGTCGTTTTCCAGGCACGCCACTGCTTTCCGTATACATCTCCTAAATAACCATATTTATTCGAGAAATCATCATCTTCTAAAACGTTCTTTTTAAACAATTCCATTTGCTCATCGTACTGCACTTTAAATTCCTCATCTTGTTGTGAGCGAAGACCGAAATCAGTCATATCAGGACCAGTATACTCATCGCTTTCTACCCAGCTCTTAAATGCCCATTCATTCCAAATATTATTATTATGCTGCAATAAATAACGAATATTTGTATCACCTTTCATAAACCAAAGCAGTTCACTTGCTACAAGGCGAAACGGCACTCTCTTTGTCGTTAATAAAGGAAAACCTTTACTTAGATCAAAACGCATTTGATATCCAAATACAGATACAGTGCCTGTCCCTGTACGATCTTCTTTCTTCGTACCATGCTCCATTACATGGCGGCATAAATTTAAGTATTCATATTCAGCATGTTTCATATGTAGTAAAACCTTCTTTCAATCTTATATGAAATTTATCATAACATGAAAAACAGTGAATTAAATAATCCTAATGAATAAAAATATATTTCTATATAAACAGAATTCTACTTCAATATATTTTTACAAAATGTAAATTTATAATCACCTGATCCTAAATCCCTTCCAACGTCATGTTCTGCTTTCCATTTTGTTTCGTCTATCCGTAATGTAGCGCTTGTATTAGCTGGTACAGAAATATATAAAAAGGCTTGTTCCTTTTCTACACGCCACTCAATCTTAATTTCTCCATAAGCTGTCTCACGTTTTACTTTAACCCATTCTATATTCGAATCAAAATGTGGTTGTACATAAAAATGTTTATATGCAGTTTTTGTCTCATCCATTTCTAATCCAATAATATATCGGTATATCCATTCAACAATAGAGCCATATGCGTAATGATTATAAGAATTCATGCTATCATTCCAAAGTGTTCCATCCTCTTTCACGCCATCCCAATGTTCCCAAATCGTTGTGGCACCTTTTTTCACTTGGTATAACCATGATGGATAATCTTCATAAAATAGAAGCTTACAAGCAAGGTCATGCCGGTTAAACTTGCTTAATATTAAATTCAAATACGGTGTTCCTATAAAACCTGTTGTTAAATGATTTTTATTTTCTTTTAATAGCTCAATTAAGCGATTAAATACTTTCTCATTCACATCATCTTTCACTAGTTCAAAAAGAAGTACTAATATGTGAGCTGTTTGTGTATTTGAAATTAACCTACCATTTGGTGTAACGAATTCATTTTGAAATGCTTGAACAATATTCCCATGTAACTCTGCATATAATTTAGCATCTGTATTTTCACCTAAAATCTCAGCAATCCTTCGTAAAAGCGATGTAGAATAGGCATAATAAGCTGTCGCAATAAAATGCTTGTCTGTTCCGCCTTCATATACATCTGGTTTCGTATCTAATGCGAGCCAATCCCCTAAATGATAGCCTGTATCCCATAAATACTCGTTCTCACCTTGTGAACGTATGTAATCTATATACTTCTTCATACTGTCATATTGTTCTGTTAAAATCGATACATCTCCGTAATGTAAATAATGAACCCACGGGCATATAATTGCTGCATCGCCCCAACCACCAGAAGTATGTAAATCAAAATCCGCTCTTTTCCCAAAAGCATCTGGAATAACTAAAGGCACAGCTCCATTAACATTTTGATCTAATGATAAATCTTGGAGCCACTTTTTAAAGAATAATTGTACATTCATAATTTGCGTAGCTGTCCCAATGAACATTTGTGCATCTCCGGTCCATCCAAGTCGATCATCTCGCTGCGGACAATCTGTTGGCACATCAAAAAAGTTCCCTCTTTGAGACCATTCCACATTATGATGAAGTTGATTGATTAATGGATTAGACGTTTCAAATTCAGTCGCTTTTTCCATATCCGTATGTAATACAACCCCTTCAAAATCTGCTATTTGAGGTGGCTGGGTTAATCCACTTATTTTCACATACCTAAAGCCTTGATATGTAAAATGAGGTTCAAACGTTTCCTCTCCTTCTCCTTTTGCTATATACACTATTTTTTGTTTTGCCTTTCGGAGATTTCCGGTGTAAAAACTACCGTCTTTATTCAATATTTCAGCATGATGCAATTCTATCTTTTGGCCAATATAAACATGACGGACTGTAAATTGAACCCAACCTACCATATTTTGCCCCATATCAATGAGCCATTCGTGATTCGGTAGTTTTGAAATAGAAATCGGTTTAATAATTTTCATTTTACGAATTGCTTCGTTTTCTTGCGCAACAATTATTTGTTTGGAATGCTCAATTACTTCAACATCTTCTAGCCCTTGCCTACTTTCTTCTATCCTAGCGTCGTAAACCTCCCCTTCATAAATTTCTGAATACAAAATTGGGCTTGGAGTTACCTTCCATGTTTCGTCTGTTACAATTTTTTCTTTCGTTCCATCTTCATACGTTATATGTACTTGAGCAATTATCACACGTCTTCTACCGTAATAATTACGTACATGATGCATGGTAAGTGGTCCCTTATACCATCCATTACCTAGCAGAACCGAAATAGTATTGTGCTCACCCTTTAATAAATGCGTTATATCATACGTTTGATACAGTACTCTCTTATCATAACTTGTCCATCCAGGGGTAAAATAACAATCTCCAATGCGCTCTCCATTTATAGAAGCCTCGTATAATCCTAAACTTGTGATATATAAACGCGCTTTTTTAACTACTTTTTTAATAGTAAAATTTTTATTAAAGGACATAACTTGCGCTCGTTCTTTTTTCGCGGCAATCCAGTTCCCGCTCCAGTTATCTTGCCCTTGTAATCCAGTCTCCCAAAATGCTACTTCTGACCACGATGATTCTTCTCCGTAATTATCCCATACCTTTACCCGATAAAAATAACGCGTTTCCGCTCTGTATGAAAATGAATTGATTGGTATATGTAAACTTTGATCTGTTTCTACTTTTCGCGAATCAAACATTATAATTTCAAAATCTCTATCTTTCGCAACCTGCAATTGATAAGCAAGTTGTTTTACATTTCGGTTACTCGACTCAAGCAGCCAACTCATTTTAACAACTTTTGAATCTATACCTATCGGATTTTTTTTATTGTCGCAAAGCACTCTCTTTATTGTTAGCACACTTCTTCACCATCTTTTCTATATCTTAATTTAAATTAATTATAATAAAATTAAAATTCTAAATAAATAATAACTTTATTCATTCTTACAAAATTATTAACTTTCCAAATTTATAAAGGTTTTCATTTTCTATTACCGAAAGTATAGTGCGGTAGGATAAAATTTATATTTGGAGGTTAGAAGTATGTCTAAAATTGAAACTCCTGTTATGACTTCTTTACAAACAACGGTTGAAAAAATGATGAAGGATTTAAATGTTCCTGGCACTGCTATAGCTGTTATAAAAGATGGTGAAGTCATTATTTCAGAAGGATTTGGCTATCGTAATATAGAGACAAAAGAGGCTGTTACACCGAATACTCGGTTCGCAATCGGTTCCTCAACGAAAGCTTTTGGTACACTTTCATTAAGCTTGTTAGCACAACAAAATAAGTTTAATTGGGATACTCCTGTCCAGACTTATATACCTAACTTCTCTTTATCTGAACTACTTGCTAGCTCACAAGTTACCGGACGAGATTTAGCTTCTCATCGAACTGGTGTAAGCCGTCATGAGGCTCTTTGGTATAGCTCTTCCTTATCTCGAAAAGATCTCGTTGAAAAAATAAAACATTTACCACTTGATGCTCCGTTTCGTACAGCATTTCTTTATAACAACTTAATGTATGCGACAATTAGTTATATTGTAGAAAACATTACGAATCAAACATGGGAACAATATGTTGCAGAACATATTTTAGAGCCTTTAAATATGAATCAAACAAACTTCTCTGTTACAGACTCACAAAATACAGCTGATTATGCATTACCTTACGTTGAAAATGACGGGAAAATAAAAGAAGTTCCATTCCATAACATCGATACAGTCGGCGCTGCTGGGTGTATTAATTCTACAATTGAAGATATGGCAAATTGGGTCCTTCTTCACTTAAACGAAGGGAAATTTGGAGATCATGAATTAATCTCCTCTGAATTATTACAACAAATGTATACACCACATAATTCCATTCCAGATCAACCAGTTTTATCACTTCCGGAATCTCCATTAAATAGTTACGGTCTTGGTTGGTTTATTAGCGCTTACCGTGGTAATAAGGTAATTCATCATGGCGGTAATATTGATGGGTTTTCAGCACTTGTTTCATTCATACCAACAGAAAACATAGGCCTTGTTATTTTAACGAATGCTGGAGGCACATTACTACCTACTTATCTCGCTAATCAAATTTATGACGAACTACTTGAATTAGAATCCATTGATTGGCATAAACGTGCTGTAGAAGATACTGAAAAAATGAAGGAAATGATGAAAGAAGCAACTGAATCCATTCCTGAACAAATTAAAGGGACTACACCTTCTCACAAGTTAGAGGATTATACCGGTACTTTCGAGCATCCTGCATATGGAACATTACAAGTATACAAACGAGATGATTCGTTATATGTACAATTTATGGAGATGGATATTCAATTAGCTCATCATCATTACGACATCTTCTCTGCAAAAGTTGATTTATTCCAAATGAAAATGAGTTTATTATTCGCTTATGAAATGAATGTAAGTGGTGAATTCCCATCCCTTCAGTTACATGTACCAGCTATGTTAAGTACGCAGCCGCTTGTATTTAAGAAAATTAAATAAATATTTTAATAGAGGGAAGATAACACTTCCCTCTATTCCCCTTTTCTCTATGCAAAAAAAGGATAATACGTAAAGGATACAGAATTCTATTATTCAACTAATTAAATTATCAGGAGGAAAAGCTGTGTATACAGAAATTTTCAAAGAAATTGTTTCGATCACTCATCACGATTATTCAGGTTGTATAGATAAGAAAGGATGGGACGATCCTACTACATATTTACAGACAGTTGAGAAACTAGAGAAACAAGGAGAACTAACACCAATACAATTTACTGAAATTGTACGTGATTACTTACTAGACTTTAAAGATAATCATATGTTTTTCAAAATGAACTCTAACAATCAACCACTTAACAGTGCTGGCTTCCAAGTGAAAAGATACGAAGACCGCCTATATATTACATCCACTTCACAAGAAATAAGAGTGAAAAAAGGGCAGTCTATTCTAGCATTAGATAATATGAAAATCCCTGAGTTAATAATAAAATATAGGAAATATTTAAATGCGAATACATATGAACGTGAAAAATGGGATTATGTTTTATTACAATCATCAACTTGTACACTTATAAATGAAGATGGCGTAATCAAAACCATTACTTTACAAAAGTATAAACAAAATGAATACACGCCTATTTATTCATTTAAACAGCATAATAAAGACACACTCTTAATTACTTTGACTGATTTCGCAAATACTGAAGCGATTAATAAATTATTAGACTCACACAAAAATGAGCTTAATTCTTTTCCGAACTTAATTATTGATGTGCGTTTGAATCGTGGTGGAAGTGATGATGCATTTTTTAAATTACTTCCTTACTTATTCGAAGACAAAGAGATCTCCCTTTTAGATTCTTCAGATACAATGCAATTAAATCATACAGAACGAAACTTTCATTTACGTATGAAAGACATCAAAATGGAAGATTACGATTCTTTAGACGAACTTTCCAAATTATTCACTGATATATTTATTCAAGATTTAAAAAAGAATTATAAAAAAGGATTCGTTACATTTGATACTTCTGAGTTACCAAAAGAACTTCAATCATTAAAAATACACGGGAGAAAATCACCTAATAGAGTAGTTATATTAACAGATGTTACATGTGGAAGTTCTGGTGATTCTTTTGTAGAAGTTGCAAAAAAATCATTGAAAGTAAAAGTAATAGGTCGTCCTACTGCTGGTTTAAATGATTATTCTAATTTAGCGGTAATGGAATGGGCTGATACATTCGCACTTTACTACCCTACTTCACGGCTCTCTATTATAGATAAAGGCGAAGGAATGTCCGGAATTGGTATACAGCCGCATATACATATCCCGTGGACTCCGGAACATATACAAGAAGATGTTGATTTAAAATTAGCATTACAACTGCTTCAAAACGAAGAATGGTAAAAAATAAAGGTAGATGTGAATCACACCTACCTTTTCTATTTCATCTTAATCTTCTCTGGTTGAAACCAAATTGGCTTTAATGACTCAAAGTCTTTATGATCTTCTAAAACGATAGTAAGACGCTCTAACGTATCCTCTAACATATGTGGTGCTGCTCGTAAGGACCACACAACTGATGAGAAAACTGTCATGCCAACGTACAACGCATATAAGTTCCAGAACTCCTCTGGTATTCCCCCATTAAAGTAGCCTTCTATTTGTCCGATTGAATACGGAATACTAATGTCTCTTGCAAATAGTGCAATTTTTACGAAATCATGAAGTGGGTCACCCCAATCATAACCATTAAAATCAACAACACCTACATATTTCGCATCACGTACAATTATATTTTCTAAATGAAAATCATCGTGTTGAAATCGATTTGGGCGGTTCTTTAAATATATTCCATTTTCGTCTATAAACTTTATGATTTTATCATCATTTTTTATTTTTATTCCACATGTTTTATATGCCTCTACATATTTTCGATGTTTTTCCATTGCTCTTTCATACCATGGAAGGATATCCTTAGGAGCTTCATATGTATGCATTTTTGCTAAATCTTTTCCTGCTTCTATACCAATATCATATTGTTCTTTTGGTGTATATGTAGGCAATAGTTTCTTCGCATCTTCCCCTTCTAAATATGAAAAAATACCATAGCATAAGTCTTCCTCTGCCAATAAACCCATTTCAATTGGTTTTTGAGCTTGCACACTACGTTTTTGCATTTCATTTAAAATTTGAAACTCTATTTTCTTTCTTTCATACTCTTTTATATCGCCTGTCCGTAATAAATATTTTTCATTATTCGCTTTCGTAATGATATATTTCTTATCAGGTGAGAAACCTTTAGAAATTTCTTCAATATTAACTGCATCTTTTACTATCTGTATATTGTTTTGCCATGCTGTAATTGTTTTCATTTTTATTCCCCTTACATTTCTACATTTGGTGTATACGCTACTTCTACAATAAACCCATTCGGATCTTAAAAAGAAATGGACTCCTCTAAATCCGATACCCAAAATTCAATATGATGAATAGCTGATTGAAGTGTATTCATATTAAGAATATGCCCCTTGTACTATTTGCACAATTTCCATTGGTGTATTGACCATGTAATCTGGTGCATCTTTTTTCACTGTTTCAATAACATCATATCCCCAAGATACCCATATTACATTCACCCCAGCCTTTTTACACGCTGCTACGTCTCGCTGTTCGTCACCGACGTATAACATATCTTTCTCTGTTATTTTTTTCGATTTTAAAAATCTTTTTATCATTTTATCTTTACCGAACAAATTTTTAGAACAATATACCTCTTGTATATTTTCTATATCATTATTGTGTAAAAATGCCCGAATATGCTCTTCTGAGTTAGAAGATATAACGGCAATTCCGTATCCTTTTTTATGCAGTTCATCTAATACATCCTTCATCCCATGAAACAAAATAAGATCTTTTATAGCGGGTTGATACAATTTATAAAACTCCAGCGCTAATATCGGTAGTTTATACAATGGTACATCAAGTTGTTTACATCTCTCTGGCATCGTTAATTTACGTAAATACTCAATTTCTTCTTCCCTTACCGTTTTATATCCGTGCTTTTCAGCAATTTGATTATAAATTGGTACAAATATATTTTGTGAATCTACTAATGTGCCATCAAAGTCAAAAACAATATATTTTTGCATCCCCATACTCCCTTTGCTTCTTTTTCTAAACCTATCTTATTCAACACCGTAGTTGTCTAAACCTTCTATATACATAAAAAAGAACAAGATTTTCTCTTGTTCTTTTTAAGAAAGCCACTTTGGCGGTATATTCGTATTCCAATAAATATTCCCTAATTCATGGTGTCCTGAGTACCCATCATCAAAACGGTGATAGTGGAAATTAAAATAATAACCATCTTGCGGTGGATGATCTCTTCTTACATGAAATCGCAATAAGTCATTTCCTGATTTCGTGTCATACACATGAAAAATCTTTTCATTATTTCCGCCAGCTGGTCTTTGAGAAATCGCTAATGATTGCAATGACTCCTCTGACACATCACTTGCAAGCTCAGCAATTGCCTCTTCAATTTTCGGTAATATTACATCTTTAAACTCATCTTCAATTACTGGACCAATTTTAGTGCCAAACTTTTGCATTGACTGCTTCTCTGCTTCTTGCATTGCGTACGTAATAAAAGTATCAGTGGTTAACCTGTCATTCGTTTCTTCATATGTATAGGACGTACTCTCCAAATTTTGTTGCCCAGCTGTGCTCGTAGGCTTGTCCGCAGCTTTGGCATTATCAAGCAATATGGAAGGAGGCGTCACTAAACCAAATGTAAATACGGTAATTAATGCGACTAAGGTTTTTCTAAACCAATTTGGCATGTATGTTCCCTCCCCTTTCACTCATTATATTTTATATAACGGTTGTTCCTTCTATTATACAAAATGATTGTAATTTTTGCACTTTACAATTTTGTTAACGTTCACATATTTTTCACTTGAATATGAAATTGTAAGATTTCATACAATATAAATACAACAACAATGAGGAGGCAATCCGATGACTTTAGATGTCATGTATTCCGCCGCAAGCATACTCGTTTTGGTATATTTTCTTTATCAATGCGTAACAGATTAAAAAAAGAGCCATTTTTCGGCTCTTTTTCTATGGTAAAAATACAATCCAACCAATCCATACTATAAAAATAATCCCGGCAATTACAGCTAGTAATAAATAAAAATGAGAAAGTATAACTATTCCATACAAAAGCAGTACTGGAAATAATAAATAGCGATCGGCCTTCCATCTTAACAATAATAATTTTCCTTCATCACAATATAGATGGAGAAACATTTTTTTCGTAAATTCATTCCAATAATCGCGCGCATAACGAGAAATTCCAACTAAAGCAAATGCAAGAATAATAGCTGCAATCCACCTCGGACTCATAATAATACTGACGGTGCTTATACATACAATTTGAATATAAAATATTCGTGCACTACTTGTACGGAAAAATTCTTTTAAAAAGGATTCAACAATACGAGATTCCTTTTTCTTCCCTAAAAACTTTTTAGAACGCGGAAACATCCACGGTTTTTTATTCGAACTACTCGGTTTAGCTGTATGACCACCAACTTGCATAATCCCACTCGTCCAGCGCATACTTTCTTCTTTCTCTTTCTCAACTTCTTTAAAAAAGCAATTTTTATAATTCAATTTTTCTTTTCTCAACCCGATAATTAGAAAAACTGCTAGACCGATACTTAGTATAGAATAAACTGGATTTGTATAAATAAGAAACAGACTCAATCCAAAAAAGGTTAAACTTATAGAAAAAATTACATTTTTTATAATCCATAGTAGCCATCGTTTCCCCACACGTACATGAATAAATCTCGTTAATAACGACAACAGAAATCGAAATACAGTAAAAAATAGCCAAAATAATACGACTTGTATTTTCGTCACTCCGATGCTTTTCATCAACACTGGTAACATAGTAACTACTACTATTACATTCGTTATAGCTATTCGAACAAACGTATATGTCATACCATACTGGATTAACTTTTGCATGTGAGCGGGATACGAAATTAAAAATAAACTATCTGCTTGTTCAAAAAATGAACGAACTCCTCTTGAATATGTAATCACATAAAATGCGAATAGACCTAATCCGAAATAAACTGTCTCTCCCATCGATAATTCTTCTATCCATAGTGAACGATAATAAATCCCCATAAATATAAGTGCTGGAATAATAATATATAGCGCAACTGTCCAATCAGTTATAGAACGTATGGACTTCCATTTACGCCTCAGTTCATGACGCAATCTTTTATAAAATTGTTGTTTAATCATGCTGTTCACGCCTTACGATTACATCAAAGCAGTCTAATAATGAACTCCCTGGCATTTCTGCTAACGCTTGGATAGATTCTAGATTTCCATCTGCGACTAATGTACCTTGTGAAATGAGTAAAAATCTCTCACAAATTCTTTCAGCTGTGTCTAATACGTGCGTACAAAGTAATATACCTGCGCCACCTTCTTTTTCTTTATATAAATAACTTAAAAACTCTTTCGTAGCTACTGGATCTAAACCGATAAAAGGTTCATCAATGATATAAAAATCTGGTTCAGTTAAAAATGCCAAAATGAGCATCGATTTTTGTTTCATACCTTTTGAAAACTTTGATAAATACTCATGTTTATGTTTATCCATTCGAAACATATGTAATAACTCTTCTGCTTTTCTTTCCCAGCTTCCTACTTCGTTCTCGCGAGCAGCCATTAATAGTTCGATATGTTCCCAAAGCGTCAAATAATCATAATATGTCGGGTGTTCCGGCACGTATGCATAAGGATTTTTCTTTTCACCAAATGATATTTCACCATTCATATTTACAAGTAAACCGAGCATCGTTTTAATCGTCGTACTCTTCCCGGCACCATTCGCACCAATAAGTGCAACTAATTCACCTTTTTCAATTGAAAAGGCAATATCATGAATTGTCTTTTCCCCTATATCATATCCGGCAGAGCGAATATTCACTTCTAACATACATTCCCCTTCTTTCCATTTCCAATACAATCAAGGAAAAGAATAACATATAACCATCTATATATCATTATAAAATATTTATTTTCATAGCAGGAATACATACTTTTTAACAGAATATTTAATGTTTGATTACATTTAATTGGAGTGGATAATATGTCTTTTCAGATTCGTGAAGCTACGATAGACGATATAGATGCACTTTGTTCTTTAACAACAGAATTAAAAGGTTCCTCTATTTCGTATGAAGATATGAACAACCGATTGCAATTCGTACAAATGAGTCCCTTTGATTTTTTATATGTTTATGAGGAAGAAGAAACCATATGTGGATTACTTGGGTTTCGTATTCGTGAAAATTTAGAAGATGTAACTCGTTATGGGGAAATTTCAATTATTAGCGTTGATTCTACAATACGACGAAAAGGCATTGGGCAAGTATTAATGGATTATGCTGAGCAATTAGCAAAGACACATAATTGTATAGGCACATGGCTAGTCAGTGGAACAAAAAGATTAGAAGCACATCCTTTTTACAAAAAATTAGGATATGAAGTGAATGGATATCGATTTGTGAAACATTTTTAAACTACTTATAAATGGAAAGGACTATAACTATGACAAACATCGAAGCTATTTTTATTGATCGTGACGGTACAATTGGTGGTGACACTACAATACATTATCCAGGCTCTTTTACATTATTTCCTTTCACAAAAGCAGCTCTGCAAAAACTAAAAGCTCAAAATATAAAAATTTTCTCTTTCACAAATCAACCAGGTATCGCAGATGGGATAGCAACTGTAGCTGATTTTGCACAAGAATTAGAAGACTTCGGTTTTGATGATATATACGTATGTCCTCATAAACACGGTGATGGTTGTGAATGCCGTAAACCAGGTACAGGTATGCTGCTGCAAGCAGCTGAAAAACATGGGCTTGATTTAAAAAAATGCGCTGTAATTGGTGATCGTTGGACTGATATCGTTGCAGGCGCAACAGTACATGCGACAACGATATTAGTTCGAACAGGCGCTGGATATGATGCTTTACATACGTACCGAGACAAATGGGCACATATTGAACCAAACTACATTGCAGAAAACTTTGAAGATGCTACAAATTGGATTTTAAATCAACAATAATACAAATTAAAAGAGACGTTTTCACAATGAAAACGTCTCTTTTAATCTTATATTTTTTTAAAACGTTAATTCATAATGGAAATAACGATTATCTCTCAAATAACCATTTTCAGCATATAATCGCTGTGCTGATAAATTATCAATCTCCGTTTGTAATTTTACACCTTTTGCACCATTTTCTAATGCAAATTCTTTAGCAGCTTCTAATAATTTTTTACCTGTTCCTGCTCCGCGCTTAGTTGCTTGTACAAATAAATCATTTAAAATCCATAATTCTTTCATCGAAATGGAAGAAAATGATGGATATAATTGTGTGAAGCCAATATATTCGCCGTCTTCAACTGCCACAAAAATAACGGATTCTTTTCTCTCGATTCGACTTCGCAAAAATACTTTTGCTCCTTCTAAATCGGAATCTTGTCTATAAAACATACGATAGTTATTAAAAACTGATGCTAGTCCATCTAAATCTGCAATTGTTGCCTCATATATTCTCATTTTACTCCATTCCCCTTCCAATACTGTCTCATTATATCCGTTGCCCATTTAGGCTGTACAATTTCTTCTTTCGGCATAAACTCTTTCATTATCGGCTTTATATCCAATATAGGTGTGCCATCAATAGCATCTAACCCCTCAACAATAATTGATTTACCCTCTCTTTTGATCACCTTTACAATTGTTGCTCCTATGCGATTCGGACGATTTTTCCCGCGCTGTGCAAAAATGCCTACTTTAGGATAATCATTATTATTTCTAGGATGTCTAGCAAAATATTGAATTTGTTCATCAGTTACTTTATGAAAATAAAAAACAACTTCAATATGAGAAAAATCTTCAATCCCTTGTATACTTTCCTCAGTATATATTTCAGTTAAAGTAATATAGGATCTTACTTCTCCCCACTCATCATCTTTTATTTCCTTTCTTTCATTATGTACAAATGCGATTGGTTGAACTGAAAACATACGCATTCCCCCTTAAATGTAACCACTTACATTATAAAGTATTTTCAGAATGTTTTCCACAAACGTGAACTAGGTTACATAATATAATTATGATCTATTTCGTAAAGCGAAATTAACTGCTTTAACTGCTTCAACTGCATGTATATAAGTTGTGTCGAATATCGGAACTGATACGTCTTCCTGCTTTATTAATAATCCTATTTCTGTACAACCTAATATAATTCCTTGGGCCCCTTCTTGTACTAGCTCTTCTATAACTCTTTTATAATACTCTCTAGATTGAGATGTTATCTTTCCTAAACATAATTCTGTATATATTACTTCGTTTATCTTTTCTCTATCCTTTTCTGATGGAACCATTACTTTTATACGATTCTCTTCTATGCGTAATTTATAAAAGTCTTGCTCCATTGTATATTTAGTTCCAAGCAAACCAACCCTTTGAATATCTTTCCTTTTAATTTCTTTCGCAGTTGCATCAGCGATATGTAAGACTGGAATATGAATATTCTCCTTTATTTTCTCAACTACTTTATGCATTGTATTTGTGCAAATAATTATAAAATCTGCTCCTCCCCTCTGTAACGAATATGCCGCATTTCCTAATATTTCTCCTGCTCCATTCCAATCTCCGTTAGACTGGAATCGTTCAATCTCTTCAAAGTCCACACTATTAATCATACATTTTGCTGAATGTAATCCTCCCAATCTCTCTTTTATTTCTTCATTTATGATTCGATAATATTCAGAAGTTGATTCCCAACTCATACCACCAATTAAACCTATTGTTTTCATTACACAACACCCACCTTATACTGTTTTTTAAAACTAATCACAACATTTTATTATGTATATTATACACAATAAAACAAGACTTTACGTTTATAATATAAAGTCTTGTTTTAACTATTTCCAAGGAAATTTTATAAGAATATTCTGAAATTATTTTTTTGATGTTTTTATAAAATCTTCATATTGATAATGAAAACATTCTCGATACAACTGTTTAATTTCATCATATGATGGCACACGTGGATTATTTGCTGGACTTCCACTTTCAATTGCATCTGATGCCATTTTAGAAATAGCTGTTTCAAATTCAACTTCACCAATTCCGTATTCTTTTAAATTTGGAATACGAAGATCAAAACAAAGTTTTTTTATTTCCCTCAGCGTGTAGTCGGCTACTTCTTCATCACAATAGGAATACAAATCTTTATTTAAACAACGTCCAATATCCGCTAGTCTTTTTACTGCACTAATTTTTGTATATTGTAAAACTGTAGGTAATAGTATTGCATTCGATATACCATGTGGTACATGAAATAACGCTCCTACCGGCCTTGACATTCCATGAACTAACGTAACAGATGCATTGGAAAATGCGATTCCAGCTTGTAAGGAAGCAATCATCATCGCTTCTCTTGCCTCCATATTCTCTCCATCCTCATATGCAATACGTAAATATTTCATAATACTTTCAATAGCGGAAAGTGCAAGTACATCGGTAAGTGATTGTGAAACTTTAGAAATATATGCTTCGACTGCATGACATAATGCATCTATCCCTGTTGCTGCTGTAATATGAGGTGGTACCGAACGTGTTAATATTGGGTCAATAATCGCTACTTGCGGTGTGAAATTTGGATGCTTCATCATCATTTTTACATCTGTTCGTTTATTCGTAATTACTGCTACACTTGTTACTTCCGATCCAGTACCAGAAGTTGTTGGGATTGCAATTAGTGGTAGCGGATCGTTGTCTATTTCCATATCTTTTTGGACATAATCTTCCACTTCTCCACCATTTGTATATAACACCGCAACTGCTTTCGCTGCATCAATACAACTTCCACCACCAATACCAATAATAAAATCACACTTTCCTTCTTTACAAAGTGTTAACGCTTCTAACACGTGTATATTTGTAGGCTCAGCATTTACTTTATTATATGTACTAACAGTAATACCTTTCGTATTTAATTGTTGTATACACCTCTCAACATATCCTAAATTCTCCATAATTGTATCCGTAACTATAAACGCTCTTTTCCCCAACTTCTTAGATTGTTCCCCCAGCTTTTCAAGCGAATTTCTTCCATATAATACGGACTTCGGCATACGAAACTCAGCAACTTCTTGCAAGTACTCCACCCCTTCTTACCCTAATTAATGTTTTAGTTTATAAAATATCGACTTAATAAATTCCTGTTGCAGTATAGAATGCAATTACTAAAAATACGGCAACCGTTTTCAAAACTGTAATGGCAAAAATATCTTTATATGACTGTTTATGTGTTAAACCTGTTACTGTAAGAATAGTAATAATAGCTCCGTTATGTGGTAATGTATCCATTCCTCCCGATGCCATTGACACGATACGGTGCATTACTTCTAATGGAATATCAAATTGATTGGCCGCTGCAATAAACTTATCTCCCATCGCACTTAAAACAATTCCCATTCCTCCTGATGCAGAGCCTGTAATTCCAGCTAAAATATTCGTCGTTACAGCTCCATTCACTAGAGGATTCGTGAATGTGGCAGAAATGCCGTCTCTCATAATCGCGAAACCTGGAAGTGCTGCGATGACACCACCGAATCCAAACTCAGCACCTGTATTCATCGTTGCAAGTAACGCTCCACCAATACTTGTATTCAATCCAGCTTGAAACCCTGTTACTACTCGTTTCCAATATAATAATAACGTTGTTACAATACCTATAATAAGTGCCAATTCTACTGACCAAATTCCAACTACTGCACTTAATTCTACTTTTCCAAATGCTTTCATACCAATTGCAGAAAAATCAAAACCATTCGGATACCACTTCGGTATCATAATAGTGAAAACTTTATTCATTACACCTACTAAAATAAGTGGTATAAAAGCAATCACTTGTTGAACTCTTGTAATTTCAATGCTTTTCAGTAATGGCATATCTTTTTGTTCTACTTGCACTTGCAAAGAAGCTGCCATTTCAGTATCCCCATCGTTAAAACCAAAATACCCTTCTCCTGCCGCCTTCGCCTTCTTACGTCTACTCTCTAAATATAGTAATCCTAACGTGAGTACAAAAATTGCCCCTACAATACCAAGTATCGGTGCAGCATAAATGTCCGTTTTAAAAAAGGTTGTAGGTATTACGTTTTGAATTTGTGGTGATCCAGGTAGCGCATCCATTGTAAACGTGACCGCTCCAAGTACAATCGTTCCAGGAATTAAACGCTTCGGAATATTCGCTTGTCGAAACAGCTTAGCTGCGAACGGATATACCGCAAACACTACTACGTACACACTAACGCTACTATACGTTAAGATAGCACCCATTAATACAATCGCTAAAATCGTACGTTTTTCACCAACTAACTCTATAATTGTCTTTGCAATCGAGTCTGCAATTCCTGACATTTCTACTACTTTTCCAAATATTGCCCCAAGTAAAAATACAGGGAAATATAGTTTAATAAAACCTACCATTTTCTCCATAAAGATATTCGAAAAGAAAGGTAATACAAAACTAGGCTCTGTTAAAAATACCGCAAATAATGCAAATATCGGTGCAAATAAAATAACAGAAAACCCTCTATATGCTACAAACATTAGTAAACTAAGTGCTAATAATATAATAACTAGCTCCAATTATACCCCTCCTTTAAACAGAAAATTCAAACTTTTATAAATAAACTTCTACTAATCTTTTGATTCTGACATCCCTCCTCTTATTCATACAAATTTTTCATGCTAAAAATGTCTAATTATACATATTCGATTACATATGAAAAATCCCTTTAAGCAGAAACGATTTCATCGTCATACATTATAAAGGGATTGTTAGTCTCAATATTTACTTCTTTATCAAACTATTTTCTAAACAAAAATGATGTAGTTCGTTTACATCGTTTACTATATGAGTCGCACCAACTTCAGTCAACTCTGTTTTACTACCATAGCCATATAAAATACCAATAGAAGGCTTTTTCATGCCTACCTTTTACTATACTATCATTATTTATCTTTTCGAAAAATTATTTCTTCTATGTCACATACTTTCAGTTACAAAGTGTAATACATATGATAAAGTAAAAAAGTTATAATTATTTTAATAGAAACTGGTGAATCTAATGTCAATAACGTTAATTGTTATAATGGTTTTCACAATTATTATTCACGCGGTTGAAACAAGCTCTTATAGTATTCGATTAGCTGGAGTACGTTTAAAGCGAATTGCTGTTGCTTTGTCTGTCGTAGGCATGGTGTTACTTATATCAAGAACATCTAACATGCTACAAGCCTTTTTAATTGGCGGGATTGTCGATGAGGCAAAACGAGACGCTTCCATTAATTTAGAACATACTATACGGCTCGTTCTATTATCCGCCTCTGTCGGTACTTTACTTGCGATTATACTGTATCCAACTTTGACCAAATTATTTGGATACGTCATTCAAAACTTTGAATCAGATGGTTCTTTCATTCGAATGATGAAAACAAATAACATTCAAAAATTAAAGTACACAAGAAAATACGTACGCTTTCCAAAATTAGAAATGATT
The DNA here is from genome assembly GCF_016483705.1 of Bacillus cereus group sp. N6. Classification (NCBI taxonomy): domain Bacteria; kingdom Bacillati; phylum Bacillota; class Bacilli; order Caryophanales; family Bacillaceae; genus Bacillus; species Bacillus cereus group sp. N6. Next base: position 72,622 of record NZ_JAEHBI010000017.1, on the reverse strand, counting down.
CATAGACTGCGTATTGGTGGTATTCCAAAACGTATTATGCTTATCAATATGTTTGCTACTGCAATTTATACAGCTGGTGTTCTTTCAGCCCTATACGCTTCTTTTTTACTTCCAGCTTACGCAACAAAAGCTACTACAGCTTCTGGCCTTATTAATGGTTTTGCAACTATTTTATTAACAGTGCTGCTCGATCCACGTATCGCTCTTTTAACAGAGCGAGCTCTTCAATCAGAAGAAGGTGCAGAAGCAATGAGTAAAATGTATGGTTGGCTAATGATTTCTAGACTTTTTGGTACGTTATTAGCACAACTGTTATTCATACCAGGTGCTTACTGGATCACATGGATTATTAAACTGATGAATTAGTCCTCTATAAAAATAGTAGGTGGGATAACAAATGACTATACAAACAGAGCAAGATATAATTCGCTTAATTGAAAACGACGAATGGATGATGAACGTATTACAAATGGCAAAATCACTAAATTTACCTGATTGGTGGATTTGTGCCGGGTTTGTTCGCTCTAAAATTTGGGATACTTTACATAACTATGAAGCTAGAACAACCATGCCTGATGTTGATGTAATTTATTATAATAGTTTACATAAAGACGAGATATACGAACAATCATTAGAAACGAAATTAATGAATATTGATGCTACGATCCCTTGGTCGGTAAAGAATCAAGCTCGTATGCATGTAGTGAATAATATGCCACCGTATTCTTCTTCAGTTGATGCTATTTCTAAATTTCCTGAAACAGCAACGGCTTTAGGGGTTACATTAGACGAAAAAAACAATGTTATATTAACAGCTCCGTGTGGTATTGAAGATGTGCTTTCATTACAAGTGAGACCAACAGCTCATTTTCTTGAAACAAAAGAACGTATTCTTATGTACAAAAATAGAGTCCATAAAAAGAATTGGCAAATCAAATGGCCTAGTATTACAATCACTTATCCCAAAATCTAAAATAAGGAGCTTCGTATTATACGAAGCTCCTTATTTTATTTCAAAAACTGAATGACTATTTCAGCAAATCTATCTGCTTCTTCATAATGCGGTGTATGACCACTCTCTTCGAATACAATATAATCCCCATTTCGAACATCTTTATTAAATGTTTCAATTTGTTTTTCACACGTTACTACATCATGTTTTCCTACAATTAATAACATTGAATTTTGCACTTCTTTTATTTTAGATAATAATGATGTATGACATGCTCCCTCTAATTTTAATCTATCAAAGTGAATTTTGGAGCGATTTGAAAATACTTCCCACTCTTCATCACTATATAAACTTTCGTCAGTTTCATCTTCCTTATAATTGTAAATCTCCATTCTTTTTTCTTCTAATTCAGTGCTTAATCTTATATAAGCTTCTAATAACTCTTCTGAACTAGAATTACTAGATACATAAGCGACGCACTCTTCTACCGCTAATTCTTTTCCATACTTTTTTAATAAATCCCCTGTCTTTTGTAACAAAGCTCTACTTGTTAATGCAAAATCGAAAGTTGGTCCTTCAAATATGATTTTCTCTATTGAACTTGGATATATCGACGCATATAACAATGCTAAATATCCACCGAAAGAATGTCCAATGACAGACCATTTCTCAATTTGTAATACTTTTTTTAGTTCCTCACAGTCTTCAATCAAATCATTTAATCCAAAAGCTTCGTCCTCAGTAATTTCTTCTGAGCGACAAACACCTCTTTGATCTATCATTATTACATATAAAGAATCTTTTAAACGTTCCGCTTGATGAAATGAAAAATCATAGCAACTTTCTCCTGGTCCACCATGCAAGTATAGGACTGGTTTATTTTTAGGATTTCCATGCGTTTCAACGTATAGTTTTTTCCCTCTAATATTCATATATTTTCCTACTTCTATCAAATTCGCTTTTATGACCATCACCTTCTTTTTTTACTGAATATTATAACATTTAATTTTAAATAATCCCTATTACATTTAAAAAGACGATGATTATTGCAAGTGGTGCTATAAATCGAAGTGAAAACGCCCAACAAATAAATACTTTCTTTCCATAATTTCCACCTACAAAAAACTCTGCTTCTAGTACCTTCTTTTCCATTTTGAATGAAACGAAAATACTAATAAATAGTGCACCAAGTGGCATTAGTATATTACTAGATAAGAAGTCTACTGCATCAAAAATATTCTTTCCGAAAATCGTAATATCACTCCATACTCCAAATGATAACGCGGATGGTATACCTACTAAGAAAATGCCGAAACCGATTATCCATGATAATTTCGTTCTTTTTTCTTGTTCACCATTTGCTAATGCTGAAACAACTGTCTCTAGTAGAGAAAATGCCGATGTTAATGTTGCAAATGTAAATAGTGCAAGAAATACTGTTAAGAACAACCCACCGAATGGAATTTGACTAAATACAGATGGTAATACGATAAATAGTAATCCAGGTCCTTCTGTCGGCTCCATTCCTAATGAAAATACGGCCGGAAAGATAGCAAGACCTGCAAATAATGAAACAAATAAATTCAATCCAACAATTGTAACTGCTGATTTTGGTAAACTTTCTTTTTTATTTAAATACGAGCTATAGGTAACCATAATCGAAATCCCGATACTAATCGCAAAAAATGATTGTCCCATCGCGAATAAAATACTTTCTGAAGTAATCTTTGAAAAATCTGGTTGTAAGAAAAACTTCACACCTTGTATTGCATTATCAAGTGTTAATGAACGAATAATAAGAGCAACGAATAAAACAAACAATGCTGGCAACATATATTTACTTGCTTTTTCAATTCCATTTTGTACACCCTTTGATACAACCCAAATCGTAATGAACATAAAAGCGAAATGTCCCATAATCGCCCAAGCGGGATTTCCAATTGTTTCAGTAAATAACGCTCCATAATTTTGTCCCGGAGTAATAAGTTGTCCCGTTATTCCTCTGAATAAATAAATTAACACCCATCCACCTACAACACTATAAAACGAAAGTAGTATAAAACATGTTCCAACGCCAAGACGTCCAATCCAGTGCCATCCTGTATTAGGTGCGATACTTTTAAATGCTCCAACTGCTTGTTTCTGTGTACTGCGCCCAATCATAAATTCAGCTATAAGTAGTGGTAATCCAATTAATACAGTAAATAATATAAAGATTAAAAAGAATGCCCCTCCCCCACTCTTCCCAGCGATATAAGGAAACTTCCATATTGCGCCAAGTCCAATTGCTGATCCTGCTGCAGCCATTATAAAACCTAATTTCGAAGTCCATTGCTCCGTCTGTTTCATCTTATTTTCCTCCTAGATAAATTACTTTATATAAATAATTAAATTTTATAAACCAATCCGAATAAACCCTCCATTTCTATTTCCATAAAATAAAAAAATGGCTCAACGTCTCTATATAAAGAGACGCTAAGCCATTTACTTAACGCGGTACCACCCTTATTGATTCCATTATGAATCCACCTTAGTAGTAATCGTTTGATTACAAACCTAATATCGAAGGTTAACCGTTAAGATTTACTAAGAATGTGATTCCGTTCCACCTTACTGCTCCTAGGCGAGTTCAGGATGTCATTTGACTATGTCACACCAACCCATAGCTCTCTGTACAAATACACGACCTTACTACTCCTATTCAACACATTTAAATATTTAGAATATATTTTCTTTTGAAATTAATATGAAGTATATCGGTTATATTTGTAACTGTCAAGGGATATATTAAAATTTGTTGAGAAACCTTTTTTATTTTCGTTATCCATCATCATTATCATCACCGTGATCATTAGTACCTTCTTCTTGATTATTGTCATCTTGTTGTTGTGAAGACTCTTTTTGTTGAATAGCGTTATTTACCGCTGTAGTAGACGAATCCACCTGTTATTGGATGTACTCTTACATCAACCGTTAAAACGTACTTTACGATGACTTCAAAACATAATACACCCCTTTATGTTTCCCTCTACTATCGTCATACACTGTAAAAAGCCATTTCAGTCTATTAAATTAACACTTAATACATTTAATTATACGTGTACCAACTTATTTCTACGCTAAAACAAAAAAGCACTCGTTGCCTTTAGTTGACAATCAAGTGCTTTAAGTTCATATGTTTTTAAGTAGCATTAAATTTGTAAGTTTTATAATAACAGTATGACACCTTTTATAAGTCATAACAACTACTACGTTAATACTTACGAGTTTATACGAGTTCATTAATTTCATATACATTCCATGTGTTTATATTCATCGCCCAGTAAAATGGCATCTCGCCTAAGCTCGTACTTCTTTTTCTATTCTATCATTGCACGTAATACTCTATGATGGTACAACCATCATGAAGTACTTACTTTCAAACAATTATTTCTTTTTCTAAAACACTAACCTTTATTCTGCTGCAGGATTATAATCAACCTCTACATTTTTTAGTCCTTCTATTACTTTATTTATTCTTCTCGATAAGTCTTTTATTTCTTCTAAAGTTAATTCATCTCCTGCTTCTTGTGGATTAAACATGCTTAATCTCTTTGTTATACCTTCAATGCGCCCAACAAAAACTTTCTCATGGCCGATTGCAATTTCTCCAATAGCAGTATCAACAATAACATCTTCTATCTTACCTAAGTTATCAAATTCACCCGCTAGTTTTGCTATAGCATACCTATATCCCCTGTCTTCATCTAACAACTCTTCATATGTCTCCTGAATCGCATCAAATAATTCATTATACTCCCAGTCTTTCATCAGTCTTCCCCTCCAAAAAAATTAAATTTAAGGAATAATTCTATTACCATTGTTGTGTATGACTTCTAATTCAATATTTTTATATTTAGTAGCAAACTCTGCTATGACTTTACTGCAACTGTCGCAAATATCCAATTCTGTAAATAACTTAATTTTTCCAGTAGCTTGTGTATTCTCTCCAAGCCTAGAAGCAATATCATTTAGTATTTTATACTCCGTATCTGTATTCCTTAAATAACTCTCTCCCTCTTTACCAACTGCTTCTGTAGCTTTAAACATTGGATTTTCAGGTTGTAAAGAAATATCAGGCACCTTATGCTCAAGATTTCCTTTAAGTTCATTTATGCTACTTTGAGCATAAAATTCAGATTTACTTATCCCACTGACATCCACTTCTGCAACAGCAAAATTACCAGATTTCTTATACCTACTTGTTAAATTCCCTCTTATTTCTTTCACTCTATCAATTATATGTGCTTCTGTTACTGAATCTATTTGTCTCGTTGGATACACTTTTCCCGTACCCTTATTTAAAACCAAAAGCGATAATTGGGTTACCAATTATCGCTTACTAAGTCAAAGCATTTGATGTACTATAAAGTAACAAGTATTTTATTATCTATGATAGTTCTAAATTTGGTGTAATTTCTCATCATGTTATTACCAGATGCACTAACTGCTTCATTACCATACACCATACTTTCATAGTTATCTTTAAATTCTTTTTTTATTGACTCTTCCAAACTGTCATAGTATCTTTTGATAGCTTCCTCTGCCAATTCACGTGACCCGTGCTTTAATATAAAATTAATATCTACCATATAACCCTTTTGAGGATAAAAACCTCTTTCAACAACCTCTTTTACAAAATTGTTCAAATCATTCGTGCACCTTTCTACAATTGGCATAAATACACTATTTAACCAATTGATGAATTCGTTAACTGTCCGCTCCCACTCTTCCTCATTTGCTATGTTCCAATATAACTGATTGCTTGGTAGATTGTACTGACGTGTATTAATATGCAATATTTTATCTTTAGATTTTAAAGGAAGAATTGCGCATGCACCATAAAATACTACATTTTTATCAGATATATTATTCCAACTTGTATAAAAGAATACCTTATAAATGAAATTTTTATCTTTTTTACTCATCCAATGACCCGACTTAGAATATTTCCAACCATTATCTAAATACTTTTCAGATATTAGATTACATACGCACTCAAATGCTTTATTCGCTTTCATATTACATCTCCAATTCAAACTACCTAAGATTCATATATTTTAAACTCAATCCTTAAATCTTGAGTATTCTTCCTAAAAGTCTCCAGTCATCTGCAACAACGTGCAAATTTGATTTCTGTAATATTTCATAAAAACGAAATCTTTTTTCTTCATTCTGTAAAGCTTCCACTAACACCTCATCTAATGGACAAATTTCTAGTAAACTCATTGAACTTCACTCTTTATGTGAAATAATTTCGCCACCTTACTTAAAGTAAGATGGCGAATGTTAAATCCGTTATTTTTGAATATTGATTACTGGTACTTCATTTGTATTATTAGTTCTATTTACTAGATTTAGGTAGAAATGCGATACTGTAGTAGTATAATATGGCGAAATCCAAAGATATGGGAGATTTAGGGTAAATATTCCCACCAATGAACCTAAAATAAACCATCCAATGAAACTTAGCCAAGTGATAAATAAATCTAACTTATGTCCTTTCATCATCATTTTACTTTTTTTAATTGCCTCACTTGCTGTACATTCTGGATCCTCTAACATAATGTAGTAAGCCATAGAATAAGAGAAAAATTTAATAATACCTGGAACTATGAACAAAAGACTCCATAAGCTAATAAATATTGTTTGTAAGATACCTAGTTTCATAGCTCTAAATATATTCTTTGAATTGAAACCCGCAAACAGATCACCTATTGTGGTAGATTCATTTTTCGCTAAACCTAATGTGATTGTATAATAGCCGTAACTCATAACACTCTGTACAACAATATAAAGAATAGAAATAATAACCCATACAATAATTTGAGATAAAATTAATCCAAAATTAATTTGAGGTTCGCCATATGAATAATATACAAAGTTCTCAGGTCCTATAACATCTATAAACAAACCAAAAATTAGAAATACTACTATACCAATGATATACATACTTGCTACGGGAATGAGATAATTAAGAAACGTTGAACCTACCCCTAATCCCCATCGGCCTTTCAATGAGGCTAATGCTTCCCTTTTTAAATTGCTAATCATCTTTTTTCCACCTTTCAAATTCTTTATTATGCATAGTGTGGCTTTAATGAATAATTAATGAGTTTAGTAAAATTTAAAATTCTACTAAACTCATTAATATTTACTCCTTATACGAAATAATTTCGCCATCTTACTCAAGGTAAGATGGCGAATGTTAAATCTAATTATTTTTTAACGTTCATAGATTTAATTTTATCTACCTCCACTTTTGCTTGTTTCGTTATTTCTCCATTAATAGCATTTGCATATTTATCACGACTTAAAAATTCAAAACATTTATATGCATTATTCGTGTCAGTTGCGGACATATATCCTGCACCTTTATTAAACATTTTTAGAGCTACCGTATTCATCCATTCTTTTGCATCTGCTTCTGGATATCCTAATTCCATAGAACGATAAGTTAATTCAATTGCTGAAGCTAAATCTTCAATCGTATCTTTATTCCCGCTTGCCTTTGCAGCTTCAAATGTACTCAAATACTCAATTGCCGCTTTTACCCCCTCTTTAATTCCTAATTCTTCAATACCTGGTGTTTTATATAAAATTTGATAGTTGTTTAACGCTGATTTATATTGCGTTTTTTCTAACTGTTTTGCTTCTTTAATTACAAGACTAGCAACATTAGAAAATCCTGTTTTGTCAACAACACCACGAGAAGCTGCTTGACCATAATAATGTAAAGCATTATAAAGGCTCGTTTGCCCTTCTTTATTTGCTTCATCACCTGCTAACTGAATAAGTTGAATTCCCTCCATTTTTTTGGATGCATTATCAATCATATTCATACCACTAATTTGGCCAATCGTTTTATCAATATCCTTTAACTGTGCAAGTAATGTGTATGATGGTAATAAGTTTTTACTTACTTCACTTTGCCATCCTGTCGTTCCATTCATTTTATTCCATTCATTTTCTGTATCTGTCCATAATTTATTCGCATAATTAACCATTTCTTCTCTTGAGCGTTCCAATGGGTGCTTTGTACGAATTGCATTTGCAATATTTAATACCGCTGTATAATATTCTCCATTATTTGCAGCATCGTTTGCTTTTCTTTCAAACATTAACGGCATTAATAACTGATGAGATTCATCTTGAACAGATTTTTCTACTCTTGCAGTATTTGCTAATAAATTCGCTTTATTTATAGCATCTTCGACTTTAAAATTAGAATCTTTAATTTGTCCACGAAGTCCCTCTACAGCCGCACTAAATTGCTTTTCTAATTTTTCTTTTTGTTCTCCTGTTGCACCGTCAATACACTGATTTGCTAATAGTAAAGCATTTTCATATTGAGGATTCACTGGATTTAAATATGTTTCTATTTGCTCGATTTCTTGACTAAATGGTTCAGATTTTACTTGTGCTTTTTGAGTACTTGAATCGATATTACTTGTTTTCTCGTTATTTTTGGCACCTTCAGTCTTTTCATCTTTTTGGTTTTTCTCAGTTGTTGTACTTGTTGCCTTATTATCTTCTGTAACTGCTGTTCCTTCATTACTGCTAGTATTTTCTTTTACGGGGCTTGTTTTTCCCTTTGCCTCAGTTGCAGACAGCACTACTGATGTTTGGATATTAAGGTTCTTTAATTCTTCTTGTAATAGCTTGTTGAAAATATCTTCTACATCTTGATTCGCTTTTTCTACTAATGCAGGATCTACGCTTTCAAATACTGATGTAACTAAATAAAATTTACTTAATGCTTGTTCTAAAGATGCTACATCCCCTGTATTTGACCACTCTCTTTTTTCTTCTGTTGCTGTTTGATAAACTTTTTCTGCTACAGATTTAATATAATCTTTCTTATTTTCACTTAAATATCTTTGTAACTCTTCTTGTGTAGTAACCGATTCATTTAATACATTCATTTGATTACGTAAATAGAATAATGCTCTCTCATTTGAATATTCACCACTTGTAAGAATTTGTTCTACATTATCTAATGCTAACTTATGTTCTGCTATTGATTTTGATTTTGATTTTGATGGTGTATTCAATTGGCTAACGAGCGTCCAGTCTTCTTTTTTGCTATAGTAGTTCGTTAAATTATTTAATGCATTTTCATCCAGTTCTTTTTGACTCGTATAAAAATCATTAAAGAAAACAGATGAGTAGTATTTTCCATTTCCAGCGTACCACTCAACTAAAATGTCACCCGTTTTTGGTGATACTGTAATTGTTGGGTGTGTTGGTGTTGGTTCTGGATCTGGTTTTGGTTTTGTATCTGGTTTTGTATCTGGTTTTGTATCTGGTTTTGTATCTGGTTTTGTGTCTGTGTCTGTGTCTGGTTTTGTACCTGTATCTGGTTTTGTACCTGTGTCTGGTTTTGTACCTGTGTCTGGTTTTGTGCTTGTATCTGGTTTTATGTCTGTATCTGGTTTTGCATCTGTATCTGGTTTTGTGCCCGTATCTGGTTTTGTACCTGTGTCTGGTTTTGTACCTGTATCTGGTTTTTGTCCGTCTCCTTCTTGTACAGTTAGTTGCTGTTTATTATCATTCGCTTTTCCTGGCTCTGCCACAGGTCCAACCATATTAGTTGGTAAATCTAGTTTCTGTGGAGTTGGTGCATCCGATAATTTGATTTGTGGATCTTTCTTTTCCACCGATACTTCATCTGGTTTATATGTTACTGGCGTAATTGGTGATTTATTATTCCCAATTAAGTCTGCTAAATTAATAGTTGGTTTTTCACCGGGTTTTTCATCTTTTTTTGCAGGATCAGCGACTAAATTTGGGAACATAGACTGTAAATCGCCCCCTGTAATACGATCATCTTTTTTCTCTTCTGTATTACTAGCTAGTTTTACTTGTTCTTTTCCTGCTGTCTTAAAGCCTTTGTCATACACAAGATATCCTGATGTTCCTAGTAATGCTACCGACATTACGGATATAGCGACTTTTTTCCCTAAGTTATTATTGTTTTCCTCCATGTCCTTTTCCCCTTTTCCTATCTTTATTGAATCCAACCGTTTGTTTTCATTTCTGTTAGTTTTTCTTGCGCAGCTCTTACTTCGGATTCATTTTCATTTGCTTGCACTGTTTTTCTTAAGAAACGACTTGCTTCCTCGTATTTTTTCTGTTTAATTTTAAACATCCCGAATGCAAAATTCACATGTGGATTTTCATCGTTTTGTGCGTATGCTTCTGTGAAAAGCTTCTCTGCTTCATTCCCTTGTCCCACTTTATCGTATAAAATCCCTATATTTACAAGCGTATTTATGTCGCGTGTTCCACTGCTGACAACTCTATTGTAAGCTTCTAACGCTTGCTGATATGCAGCAGTACTCTTTGCACCATCTCGCGTTTCATAAAATTGACCCGCTTCGTAATACACAATTCCTAGTTGATTTAACAACTCAATATTTTTCATATCTTTTTGAATCGCTACTTGTAAAATGTGAGATGCTTGTTGATAATTCATTTCTTTCTTCGCACTATCAATTAGATTTGTTTTATTCCAAAGCACATATAAATTTGAAAGTTCAATTGTATATATGGCATTCTTTGAATCTTGCATAATAGCTTCTTTAAAGAAAGATTCTGCTTTATCTAACTGTACCGTTGCGGTTGATAATTGACCTTTTAAATACGAAACAATTGCTTTATCTTCATTTGTCTTCGTACTCATTTTGACAATAACATCTTCCGCTTTTTCAAATTCTTTCATTTTCATATGACTTACAGCTAAATCTCGCATCGCATCTTTTTTGTATGCTTCAATTCCTTTTGCATTATTCGCTAGCGCTTGTTCAAAATTTTGCACTGCTTCTTGATATTTTCCAATGCGGAAATTCGCTGAAGCTAATAGATAAGCAGCTTCATTATTTTCTTTATCGATTTCTCTATCTTTTATTAGTTTTGTAATATAATCGATTGCAATTTTATTTTTTCCTTCAGCAACGTAAATCGTTGCTAATTGGAGATATGCCTCGTCTTTCCCCTTCACAGCAATTGCCTGTCCAACAGCTTCTTCTGCTTTTGTATATTTTTTATCATCATAAGCTTGTCGTGCTTGTTCCATAAACTTTTGATATTTAGCATTTGTTGTGTAGAAATAAAACAACGTCGAACCACCTATTACAACAACTGCAGTTGAGCCAATAATCAAAATCCGTTTTTTATTCTTTTTCCACCATTTAGAAAAAGGTGACGGTTCACTTTGTTCATGCGCTACTGTAAGTGGTTGATTGGATGCTTTTGCATTTAAAATCTCATCATCTATATCATATTCCACTTGTTTTTTCGTTTGTTTTCGGCTCTGTAGAATGCTATTTGGCACTGTAATTGTAGCTGCTACTTCTTGCTGCGACTGTGTTCCTTGCTCTTCTTCTATCTCTTTAATAATGCTTTCAATTTCCTGTTTTAACGCCTGATCAATGTTTGGAAATTGTACGATTCGTGAATAGACGAAACAAGCAAATGCTGCATTGTTTTCTCGTTCCAATTCAGTAGCTAATTCCAAATAATGTTGTAGGACCATTTTATTATTTATTTCAGGCTCTTGACTCTCCATAGTTTGAATGATATATGCGAGTTCTTTTTGCAGAGCTGTTGATGGATTGAGTGAATTGAAAATTATTTTATATTCATATAATGCCGCTTGTTTAAATCCTCTCTCTTCTAATAATCTTGCAATTTCCAAACATTTTGATACAAAAAGAGAGTGTTCTTCTGCTGACTGCCTTTCCGCATCAATTTTTATTCTTTCTCTCGCGCTATTAAATACATCGTACCACTGTGCAAAGCTTGGGCATTCTGCGAAAGAATTACTACTCCATGCCTGCTTAAATAATTTTGCAATTTCCCCGTTCCATTGATTATGTAATACTTGCTGAAGTAACGTATACCTTCCACATTCTGTCTGCATTTCTTCCGTTTTAAAGTAGCTTGCATCCGTCCATTTTTCATTTCGAACTTCTTCACTACACCAACTTAATATTTCTCCCAATAAAATAGCGCCTGCAAATCGATCGGCTTCTTTTTGCCATACTCCACTTTTTAAATACATTGGTGCGTAACCCGCTGAACCTGCTGGCAATAACGAAGGTCTTTTCGTTTTTGGGCCATACATTTGCTCAACATCAACAAGTTCGATATAGTGTTGACCTTCAATTGCATTTTCACTTAAGAAAGGTACGAGTACGTTGCTAGACGATAAATCATTATGAGCAACTTCATTTTCCTCCATCATTTTAAGTGTTGTAAGAAATGCTTCTGCAATAAAGAAACATTGTTCTTTTGATAACACTCGTTGTTCTTGTAAAATATCAGCCCAAGTTGGACCTTCAATCCAAGGCATTACAATACTATTAGCAAGATCTTCTGATTTTTCGATAGCAGATGTATGTTCTTCTTTAGTAACGATATAGCGCGAACATACTTTCAGACCCACTAAGGAAGAAAGTGGTTTCAAAAATGCTAGTTGATGTTTTTCCTCACGATAGCGTTCCTTAAAAACTTTTAATGCAATTCGTTCTACACCATTTTCCTGTTGTAATTGATAAACTGTTCCTTGTCTTCCCTCTTGACCATAGGGCATCTCAATACCAATTACAGCTGGGTGTTTCTCAAAACGATAAACATCTTTATTAAGATTAATTTTTTCTCCTACTTCTGGTCGGAATCCCATTTTATCCCCTTACTCTCGTATAACAATTTTTCAAAAAAAAGACCAGGAACAATAGCTCCTGATCTTTTGCAATTGTTCTATTCTTAGTATGTGTTATCTGTACTACGGAATTTCTCAGCAATACGTTTTAGATCTCTCGAAATTCCTTCTAAAATAGGAATGTATTGTTGCATTTTTTGTTTAGAATTTTCAAATTCCCCTCTGAATTTCGCTTGTGTTGACCCAGCCCATTGACCATCTAAACTTTTAATATCGCCTTCAAGTCTATTAACTTGACTTTGCGCTTCCGCAGCTGCGTTATTAAAGTTATTAGAAATTCTTTCAAGGTCTTCTGGTCTAATTTTAATTTCTGTCATTTTATTAATTTCCCCTTTCAAATCATAAATGATACAACAATTAGATTATAAACTATATTCATACAATTTTAAAAGAGTTAAATTGCAAAAAAATTCTATTTTATAGTAATTTAACCCTATTTTAATATTATTTCACTTTTAATTCAGACCATTTCACACTAATTTTGTCTGTCATCGTGCGCAGTAAATGTAACGGTGTATATGCACATTTTATTTTTATTGGCTTTCTACGTATGCAATATCCATCCCCACTTAATAATTCTTGATCGATTTCAGCATGTGGAAGTTTCATATTAAAGAAATATACATCGTTATTGTGAGTCGTTCCTAATAAATAACCAATACTTCTCTTTCTAATTTCCGCAAACCATTTTTCATGTGAAAAGTTATTTACACTAGATGTTGTAGCCGCCGTTAAAAAATGAATCCCTTTATTTTTACAATTTTGAACTATTAGTTCCATTTTATTTTTCGCCTCATAATCAATAGATAATACAGTTAACATTTGATCAATATCATCAATTGCAATGATTATTTTCTTATATGGAAACTCCACTGTTACGTTTGGATCTATAGAAGGTACTACTGCTTCTCTATTATTTATTAGCTCTAACAATTCATCTAACATTTCTTTTAATTGCATATCATCTGTAACTTTCTTCTTCACATGAGGTAAATCTCCAAGAGCTAATATGCCAGTAGGTCTTTCACCAAGGTCTACTAAGTATAGCTCAACCTTTTCTGGAGAGTATTGGTATGTAGTAGTGAAAAGAAGTGTTTGTAATAATGATGTTTTTCCACCTTCTATTCTTCCACCGATAAATATATGATTCATTTCGTCCAATGAAAAATTTTGCAAACGGATATCGTCTGTTTCAACTCCTGCAGAAATTTGAGTTGGTTCTAATTGCTCAACTAAATCTTCTACAAATATTTCTTTAGGAACCATTGGAATCTCTTTTGCTTTTTCACCATTCCATTCACTGCCCATTTTTTGAATAATCGTTTTTAATTGCTGTGAGTATTCTAATTCACTTTCACCTATAAACGGTAGTGCTGCTTGGAACAATTCCGGTGATTGACCTTTCATTAACCCACGGCCAGTAGGAACTTCAATTAACGGGAAATTCGGTCTACCAACTAAACTAGGATATTCAGCTCTATCTTGCAATTCAAATGTAATTGCCATCGGTATATTATTACGAACACGATCAAACATATCAATTGTTTGATTAAGTGAGAAATAGAAGTACACGCCATATGTGCTTGATTCGCGTAATAATATTTCTAATACTTCATTCTCTTTTTCGAATTCATTTTTAAATCTTATATAACCATCTACCATTACAACGATAGCAGGAATTTTCTTTCCAACCATTCGATTATACATAGAGAATGACTTTGCACCGATATTAGAAAAACTCTCTTTTCTATGCGTGATTTCCTTCTTTAAAAATCCGAATAGACGTTTCATTTTTTCATTTTCGTCCTCTTGTACAACCCCGCCTACATGAGGTAAATCTCTAAAATCTAAGAACATACGACCAAAATCAATAATATAAAAATTCACTTCTTCTGGTGTATGAGATACTGCTAGGGACATAATAATTGTTTGTAACATCGTTGTTTTTCCTGTTCCTGGCATACCATAAATATTTAAATGTCCTTCTTGTAAATCTAACTTCAGCGGAAATTGCGCTTGATTTGCAACATCATCAATTAATCCTACTGTTACTTGTAAATATTCTTTTGATTTATTCCACTCAGCAATTGTCCAATCTTCCATAGCATAAAATTCTTTTAACAATAATTTTTCCGGTAATGGATCCAGCCAAGGTCCTGGTAATGCTTTAATATTTTCTTTTTCTGATACGCTCTGTACATATTGAATAAAAGCTTGTAGTTGTTTTGGACTATTTGTCATTGGTTTTGGACGCTTTTTCACTTTTATTCTTTCACCCGAGAGCTTAACTTCTGTAAAATCAACAATATCAAGAACTTTCTCTTCATCTGGATTATAAGGTGCTCCGCTCCATGCTGATTGGAATAATTCCAATACTTCATTGCTACCAACTTGGAGATACCCTCGTCCTGGTACATTGATTTTAGAGGCATCTGGAATCTTTAACATTTCACGACTATCCGCATCATCTTGGACACGTAAACAAATTCGAAAACGCGAGTTACTCCAAATCTTGTCATTTACAACCCCCGAAGGTTTTTGAGTTGCTAATAATAAATGAACTCCTAATGTCCTTCCTATTGCAGCGACACTAATTAGCTCGTCCATAAATTCTGGTTGTTCCTTTTTCATTTGAGCAAACTCATCAATAACAATAAATAAATGTGGTAAAGGTTCTTTTTCACGCCAGCTTGTTTCATAATATTCATCTAAATGCTGAACATTTCCAGCCTGAATGAATAATTTTTGTCGACGCTCTAATTCTGCTTTTAATGAAATTCTGGCACGCTCAATTAAATTTGGATCTTCTAAGTTCGTAATAGATGCAATAATGTGCGGTAATCCCGCAAATGTATTTGACATTCCACCACCTTTATAGTCGATAAGCATAAATGCCATCTCATGAGGATGATAGGTTGCCGCTAACGCCGCTATTATAGACTGAATCACTTCACTTTTTCCGGATCCAGTTGTACCAGCCATTAGACCGTGCGGACCATGCCCTTTTTTCTCTATTTTATCGTGAATATTTAGAAAAACAGGTTTACTTCCTTCTCTTACACCAATTGGAACCGGTAATGAAGTCGGATATCGATTTTCTTTCCATCTCTCTAGCACTTGTAATTCTTCCATGTTTTTAGCTTGAAACAAGTCTAAAAATGTTAATACTTTCGGAATGTTGGCTGCTGTAGAACTTTTCATTCGAATTGGAGCAATGCTTCGCGCTCCTAGTTCACATCGTTCGAATGAAAGTCGATCTACTTTAAAACTAGCACGCGTTGTCCCACTATTTTCAGCTGAACTTGAAAACGTTTCTACTAACTCACCATCTTCTCCATTTAAACTTATTACAAGATCACATTCCATCGGTAACCTTTCCTTTTGTTCCGCAAAAATAAATGTAGAAGCTCCTACGCTTTCACCTTCTCTAAGTAACATTGGAGTTAAAGGATCATCTTCTAAAAATTCTCTCGCTGATAAGAAAAAAACATACATCGGAATTAAAGGAACTTTTGCATCCGCTTGCGCAGAAGAATTATAGATTCTACGCATGTTAAGTGGGGTAAATAGTACTTCAGCTAGTTTCTGTGCATCTTGTTGATTTTCAGATAAAAAGCGCATACTTCTCTGTTCATCCCATACGTGAGGAAGCCACCTCATCCAATCCCACTGCTTTTTCTCTTTCTCATGATAAAATGCAGCTATTTTCACTTCATTTGGTGCATGATGCGTCATAATTTGCGTCGTTACAATTCGAATAAAGTTTAGTCTATCTTCTTTATTTCCAACTACACCAATCACATCGTTTTTTTTCAAAGAAATGGAAATGTGTCCATTTGGTATCGTATTGAAATCCCTTTTCACATTTTGCGCTTCTGTAACTAATGGATTTTCTTCATAACCTTTCTGTTCAGGCACCTTCAATTCTACAAGAAATGGTCTTTCTCCTGTACCAATACGAATATCTAAAAAGTCTGGACTTTCAGGTGTTCTCTCCCATAAATTACTTTCCCGATTTTCAATTCTTTGTACACTTTTTAATGGGCTTGGATTTTGTGTAATTAAATATTTTGCTTGTTCAACCTTTAATGTATCTAATTCCACTCGATGCTTTTGAATTTGCTCTAAATATCTTGTTTGTAATTGTTCAACCATTTGACGATGTTCTTTCTTTTTACGGAAATGCCCCATCGTTGTAATTATATATGATCCCAACATCGGAATACTTGAAACCATCATTAATGGCATATAACTTGCATTCATCTTCATAAATTTCATCATTACAAAATATAATACCAATGTTAAAACTGTCATCATTGCAGGCAGTAACATTGTTTCAATTGAAAACTTCGGCTCCTCCGGTATGTTCGGTGGATCATGAATAATAACATCCCCTGTTGGTATATCTACTTTCACACGCGGAGAGCGTTGAAAATACGGTGATTTTTGCACAAAACATTTCTCCTTCCCCATCCCAAAACTATTACTCAATGATTTTCCATACATAATCTTCTTCACTAGAAGACATATCTTGTTTAACAGGTTCATTATAAACTTCTTCTGCTGGCATCATTTCAAAAGAAGGGATAATTGCTCCTTTTTTATGTAGCATTACATATTGTCCATCCCACACATCATTATCGCGCAACGTTTCATCATTTCGAATAGAATGCCACTCTTCTTTATCTTTTGCTACTCTAATTTCATAGATTCCGCTTAATGCTTCATCTATTTTTTCATGATGTAAAATCGCTTCAATAATTTGCACCACTTTTACGTCATTTGGAATTGCAATATCAATTTCTTCATTTGACTGTTTTATGTATGTCACAATAATCTCTTCCACGTTTATTCACCTTTTTTCCATCATGTTTGTTACCAAGAAACATCTAAAAATGAAATATCATCGCTTGTCGGAGAGTTCTGTGCCCTCTCAATTTCTTTTAACACTTCCTCAAAGTTATACTGCTTAAGTGGCAAAAGTCCGTCTGAGTGAATAACTATCCGATTAGCTTCTTGTCTAGATAATACCTTTGAAAAAACCGCCAATTCCCCACCAATAATGCCTCGCTGTGTAGACCATCTTTTCTTTATATTTCTCTTAAACTTCATTACATTCGAACAATTCTCCTTATCTTGAAACAATTGTACAAATGAATCGCCATGTGTAACTATCGTTATTTGTACTTTATCTTGATTTGGAATGAGTTCTATTTTCCCGCCAGTAAACATCGCTTCACTACCTTTTTTTCGCTTTTCTTCCAAAACATCGCGTAGTAACCACGGTGTTTCTTCTGGCAATCGAAATGCACTCACTTCCTCTGAAGCTTCTTCTATCCAATTATTTAACTGTTCATTTAATAATGTAGCAATATCCAGTCCACTTTCTTGACATGTATCAAACAAGTTTACTAACTTCATACCAAGAAATTCCGCAGCAATTTCACCATGAAAAGATAGCCCTACACCATCACATAAGGCAAATACGAAACTAGTTCCATTATCTAGAAATACTAGAAAGTCTTGTCCACTCTCGTTTAAATCCTGCGTTTCTTTTGCTCTTACATAACTATATCTATAAGTAAAATGTTTCGTTTCCTTTTCTTGCAATACCGTTTCTTCCTTTTGCGATAGGGTATATTTCACCTTACTCCCCCCTCCTATCGAACCGGCGTTGCAGCAGACATTTGAAATCCAAGTGATACTAAGTCCGCATTTGTCCCAGGAAACATCATCACAGCACCATCTGCAATATGAAACCCATGTTCCGTCATCATCTCACGATAGCTTTGAGGTATAGGCGATGAAAGTCTTTGCAACTTTGCACCATATTCATCTGTAATCTCTGTATTTGGCATAATCCCTTCCCACTTCTTTATATTAGAAATTTGTTCTTGCATAATTTCATCTGAAATAAAAATATTTTCAATTAGTACGTTTCCATCAGGTACAGACATATTCATAATTCTTCGTACAATTAATTCTGGATCTTCACCAGTTGATGCCCCATCTGTCATATGACAAACAACAGGAGCTGGTCCATCTTGTAAATTTGGTAATTCCTTTTGCAATAACTTCTCCACTACAGAGAAAGCTTTTGCTGTATCAGTTAAACGATGCGTTTGAATTTTTTCTAATGGACGCAGTCTTGCTACCTCGTCTATTGTTTTCACACCACCCAATAAATCAAAAACATGATCGCTATAGGCTAAAATAGATAACTTATACCTTGGAAGCAAGCGACTACCTTTTGTTGAACGAAATACCATTTGGCGAATCGCTAAAGAAAGAGCATCCGTTACAATATCAATTCTTCTTTTTTCTTCTCCGCCTGCATCCATCATTTGGTTCATTGATGCGCTTACATCAAGAAGATAAATTATATAAGCTGGTGTTTGTTGTGTTGCTTGAGTTTGATATAACATGTTTCATACCCTTCCATACATTATTATATGAACTTTTTTTATATTCATATTTCATTATAACTTATGAATTTTCTTTTTCTCAATTCATTATAAAATGTTCTTAATATAATTTACATATTTTCACACAAAAAATTATTCCTTTTAACATGTGTTGAAAGGAATAAGACGCGTACAATCTCTCGGAAAAGCACTCGCCTCTCGTACATTTGTTAATTCCAATAGTTTGTATACAACTCTCTCTAATCCAATTCCAAAGCCACCGTGCGAGGGACAACCATATCGGAATGTATTTAAATAAGATTGAAACGTATCTGGATGTAATCCTTTTTCTTTAAAAGAAGTGAGTAACATTTCGTAATCATGAATTCGCGGCGCCCCTGAAGTTATTTCTAGTCCTTTATATAGTAAGTCGAACGAATCAGTAATAGATGGATTCTCTTTATTTGGCATCGTATACATCGGCCTAGCTTCTTTCGGATAATGTGTAATGAAAACAAACTCACTCTTATATGTTTCCTTCACATATTTCCCTAATAGCTTCTCACCTTCTGTATCTAAATCCCCAATTGGCGATTCTTTCTGGTACTTACTTTTCAAAATTTCTTGCGCTTGTAACAATGTAATTTTCGGTATTTCTGTAATAACAGGTACTTCTATTTGTAATAGTTTTAGTTCTTTTTCACAGTTTTTTGCTACTTGTTGAAACATATATCGTAAAACATCCGTTTCTAGTTGCATCACTTCATAAAAATCATGAATAAATCCAAGTTCTACGTCTAACGATATATATTCATTCAAATGACGGGAAGAATTATGATGCTCCGCTCTGTAAACAGGTGCAACTTCAAAAACACGTTCTAACCCTCCAGCTACCATCATTTGTTTATAAAACTGAGGTGATTGTGCTAAATAAGCTTCTTTTTGAAAGTATGGAAGCTTAAAAACATTTGCTCCTCCTTCTGCCCCTTGTGAAACAATTTTCGGAGTAAATACACGTGTGAAATCGTTCTCTATAAGAAATTCACTAAAGCTCTGAACGAGCGTAGATTTTACTTTAAATATCGCGGCGGTTCGCTCATGTCTTAATGATAATACTCTCTCATTTAGAAGTTGATCTAAGCCAACGTGCAATTTCTTTTTATTTATTTCAAATGGAAGTGGTTCTGCGCCGTTTAATATTTTCACTTCATGAGCAAGCACTTCCACCCCTAATTCTGTTTTCGAAGTCTCTACTATTTGACCAACTACTTGCACAACACTTTCCACATCTACTTTAAATCCAGCTAACTCATTTTCTAGTACACATTGCATAACTCCTGATCGATCCCTTATTAATAAAAAACTAATATTACCTAGATGACGAATTTTTTTTACCCATCCTTGAAGTAATACAACCTTGCCGCCTTGCTCCGTACATTCTTTTGTGAGTGAACGCTTCATTACATTTCCCTCCAGTAATTTTATATTTATTTACGTTATTGTTGTTGTCATCGTCATCATCCACGGTCACTCACCTCCTTTCAAAGAATACAAAAATCCGCCCCTATAAATAGGGACGGATTTTTCCGCGGTACCACCCAAATTGTCATAATGACCATCTTAGCCCTGATAACGGTAGGTACCGTTTGCTTTTACTAATTATCACGTTCAAAGCAACACTCACAGGTGTCTTTCCATCATGCGGTATCGCAATCTTCTCAGCAACCGATTGCTCTCTGTAGACCTTTGCATTATGTACTTTTCCTGATCCTCACTTTTTATATTTACAGAGTATTCTATCTCTTTGTTTTATAAAACGCAAGCCTTTTTAAATATATTTTGATCTTTCATATCCAATTTTGTACAATCTCCTCTAAAGCCATTCCACGTGAGCCTTTCAATAATATGATATCCTTTTTCGTTATAACTTTTAATACTTCCTCTGCTATCTTGGCTTTACTATTAAATGACTGTACTTTTCCTATATCATATTTCTTTCTCGCTTCTTCCACTACAATTTCAGCTAACTCTCCATAAGTGAATACATATTGAATGCTCTCTTGATTTAACATTTTACCAATTTCTCTATGATATGTTTCAGCATTCTTCCCTAACTCCAACATATCCCCAATTACTATCATTTTTTTCTTATAGGCATTTAATGTCTGTAACGTTTCAATTGCGGCCTTCATTGAAGAGGGACTGGCATTCCATGCATCGTTAATAATTGTAAAACCTGTTTTAGCAGTTAAAAATTGAAAGCGCATATGAGTAATATTTACTTGTCGCAATGCTTTCTGTATTTTTTCTGTGGGGACATTATAAAATTGACCTACGGCGATTCCGACAATCGCATTTAAAATATTATGTTTTCCATGCAAGGGAACATCGTACTGTATTTTTGAATCATTTAATTTAAAATGAACACCATATTCATCTAATTGCACGTTTGTTGGAAACAAATCATTTGTATACTTTTCACCAAATGCCTTACAAGTTATACTCGATAAATTCTTATTTTTCAAAAGCAATGGCTCATCACCATTATACAAACATAATCCTTCATCTTTTAATCCATCAATAATTTCTAATTTAGCCTTCGCAATTTCTTCTTTTGATCCAAGCGTCTCTAAGTGAGAATGACCAATCATTGTAATGATCACTACATCTGGCTGTGCTATTATTGATAAGTTTCGAATTTGTCCTTTTTCACTCATCCCCATTTCAAGAATTAAAAACTCTGTATCTCGTTTCATTTCTAAAATAGTTAATGGTAAACCGATTTGACTATTAAAATTTCCCTTTGTTTTATGCACACGACGAGTTGTACTTACAATCGTGCTTATTATATCTTTTACCGTTGTCTTGCCATTACTACCTGTAATTCCAATTACTTTTACATTTAGCTCTTTCCGATAAAATTGTGCCAATTGTTGCAAAGCAAACAAAGTGTCATCTACAAATATAATTGGCATCCCTTTTGGCGGAGTGCTGTAAGACTTTTTCCATAAGGAAGCGACAGCTCCATTATCGAATGCCTCTTTCACATAATCATGTCCATCTTTCACCCTAATGATTGGAACAAATACATTTCCTTCTTTAATGCTTTTGGAATCTATGCAGACACCATGTATCTCTATGTGATGAAACGATTCTTGTAACCCTTCACCGCCTACTACCTCTTCAAGTTTTTTCAAATTCATTTGAATCAAAGTATCACCATTTCCATTTTATTACATAATTTCCGTTTTATTTACGCATATTGATAAAGTGAAACTTTAATCAGTGGGGATTTTGTTCCTCCCCACTGATTATCAGCCCTCACCAATCGGGCTTTTACGGTAAGCCCGCCCCCCACCTAACTTCTTTGCTTTCCCTGAATTTTGAGGTGGAGGGTCTTACTGCCCGGCAAATAGCGGGATAAAAATTTTATAGCGAGGTGTTTATATGAAAAAAGCGATTAGTTTCTTTCTTCTTTTGTTATGCCTAATTGCAGTGAATGAAACATACGCCTATTCACCAAAATCTTTACCAATCTCCCAAAACTCTGATCAATGGAAAGTGAATATTGATGAACCGAAGAACATAGGTAACAATATGCTTCAAGCTAAAGAAGATGAATTTAAAACATATCAATTTTCAGTAAAAAATGTTGGTAACAGTGAAGTATATAACGTACAAGTCGAAGTATTCCGCAACGAGCCAAAAACGAAAACGAAATATGAACTTTTCTCACGAAAGGAAAGTCGCTTAGCAAGTGGAAAAACTAGATTTGAACATGCTAATTTTCCAGTTGCTACAAAAGCAGATGAAGTTGATGTAATCATTACTTGGCAAGAACACCCTTTCCGCTCCATGAGAAACGGTCAAAAAGTTGAGTCTAGAAAATTTAAAGAGCATTTTGTTTTTAAAGACGAAAAAAACAACTAGAATGCGGATGAATTTACATTAGCATTCATATAGCTTACTTTACTAGTACCAGTTCTTAAGCAAATTAAAAAGTCGTGGCTTATAAACGCCACGACTTTTTATATTAATTCGTACTAATTCCTCTTGCTGCCCAAATACGATCGATATCAGCAGCATGTTGTCCGCCATATAAAAGAGCATCCGCTTGCTTAATCGCTTTTGCTCCATCACTGAATTTAGAGTTTGGTGTTAATGACCAGTGTGATTGTAAAATAATTTTCGTTGCTACATCACGTCCAAAAGCTTGTGCCATCTCATATTGACCTTGTGCCCAAATTTCCCCATCATCATGTACCTCATTTGTAACATCTTTCGGATACACTTTATTCGTATCTAATCGGCGCAAGCACGTCGGATCTGAACTAGAATAAGCTGTCGCATCCCATTCTCCAACACATGCTTTTCCGTAGCCTGTTGTCGATACTGCATCTTCATACGTAGCACCTAAGAAGTCACCAAATCCTTCTCCCATCGCTCCGCCTTCTGCAGAACTACCAAAGCCAGGCACTTGGTTATCTTGAATTGAATGCCCGTATTCATGTGCGATAATACCAGCATCTTCTGCATCATCTACTCCGCCAGTACCAAAAGTTAAAGCTTTCGTTGTCGGAGAATAAAATGAGTTATCGGCCGTCGTTCCATTCACATTCACTTTAATAGAGCGATTATTAATATTTTTAAATCCTAACCCTTGAATGTAACGTTGTAATGTATCGATATGATAATACGACATAACATCTTCAAAGCTATCATTTGCACGTGTATAGTTAAATTGTAAATTTGTAGATTTTGTTTTTGCTTTTGAAGAAATCGTTACATACTCTCCAATTAAAAATCCTGTCCCATCTAAACCTTTTAACGTAACAGTCTTCAATTGATTCGTTAACGCTGTTGAATCTGCATCGTTATTATCTTTTAAGCCTACTTTACTACCGCTAGATACGACTGGGTTAGGTAAAAATACTTTTCCTGTCCCTTCAGCTTTTCGGTTTATATCAACCTTTTTAATTAACTTCCCATTTTCCGCATCAATAAATGTTTCCCATGCACCAAATGGATTATTAGAATGGACTACCACTTTATATACTGGACGAGCAATTCCCTCTTCAACAATATATCCAAATTCTTTCTCTGTAGGAGCCCATAAGTTTTGCTCACTTGCTTCTCCAACATACGCCATTGATTTTTGTATTGCATCTTTTTCACTAATTTTTGTCGTTACTTCCTTCACACCTTTGACGGATTGATAATCAGAAACAGCAAGTACGCCCTTTCCCTCTCCGTTAAGAGTAACTGTAATTTGTTTTGAAAATACAGGTGCACCATTAACAACTTGCTGGAACCTAACATATGAAGCTACTGACGTTTCTGTTGTAGAAATATATTGCAAGTCTGAAAGGTCTGTTTTTAATCCATACTGCGCAGCATTTTCTTTTAAATATTCAGTTGCTTTTTTCTGCGGCGAATAAGCTTCTAGCTTTACTTGCTGCTGTTTTTCCAATGCCGAAACCGTAGAAATCGTCCCCATTACTAACGGCACAGTCATTGCCATTGCCACCATTTTTTTATTAAACATAGAACCACTCCCCCTAATAAAGTAGCTCAACCTTATCCCATTACCACTAGGCAATCATTCCCCACAAAATGGGGGGATAAAAATTGAATCTACGAGTAATTCTCTATAAACAATTCTATTACCTTTCCATTTAGGTTGAGTGAAATTTTCTCAATATTTATGTATAAAATGAGAAAAATACTGTAGAAATATATTTCTACAGTATTTTATTTAGTGTGCTATGAAGAAAGACATTTACTAGAGGACCTATCGAACGGATTATGAGGAAGTTAGCCGGATAAATTTCCATCATACAAAAAGGAAGTTGGAATGATTCCAACTTCCTTTTTTCTTTAATGAGCCGCGCTTAATTTAATTCGAACTTTCGCTTCACCTAAAGATAGTTCATCGTCTTCATTCGTTAAGTGATCAAATGTAAATCGCTTAACGAGTAAATTTTCTTCCAATAAATCTTTATGGTTCGTTAATGTTCGTTGTAGCTCTTCCTCTGTATCAAGAATAACATCTACTCGTAAATTAACCGGTAAATTTAACTGCTTACGATATTCTTGAACCGCTCGAATAAATTCACGCGCCACTCCTTCTTGTAACAACTCTTCTGTTACATTCGTATCTAACATAACTGTATATTGTCCGTTAGTCGTATTAGAGAACCCTGATTTCGCAACTTTCTCTACTACTACATCTTCAGCCGTTACAACTACTTCTTCTCCTGGTGCAGTTTCGTAAACTGCTCTTTCTGTAGATACAAAGTGTTGTACTTCTTCTTTTGATAATTGTTTTAACCATCCATTTATTGCATTCACATTTTTACCAAACTTCGGCCCAGCTGTTTTAAAGTTCAACTTTAATTGATAGGACGTGTATTTCGTTTCATCGAGTTCAACATGAAACGCTTTGACATTTAGCTCATCCATGACGATATCATGATAAGATTCCCAATCCATATCATTTTCATTATGCGCTAGTAATACAAGTTCCGCTAACGGCTGTTTTACTTTTAAAGAATGTTGATTACGGTTACTTCTTCCTAGTTCAACAACTTGTAAAACAGCATCCATTTCCGCTTCTAGTTTCGGCTGAAGTAGTGATTCATTTACAACTGGATAATCCTCTAAATGAACGCTACTTCCAGTTAAATTTAAATGAATATCTTCAGCGACAAACGGTGTAAATGGTGCAATTAATTTACTAATTGTCACAAGCACTTCATGAAGTGTCTCATACGCAGCTGCTTTTTCAGCATTCATACCAGATTCCCAGAAACGATTACGTGATCGTCTTACATACCAGTTACTTACTTCATCTACAAGCGCCGCGATTTCACGAGCTGCATTCGTAAATTGATAATCATCAAGTGCTGTTCTCACTTTTTTCGTTGTGCTATGCAATCTTGATAATACCCATTCATCCAATTTCGTCCGCTTTGCGTCATACGTTTCTTTCGGATTATACTTATCTAAATTTGCATATAAAACGTAGAAGCTATACACATTGACTAATGTATCTACAAATTTAGACTTTGCTTCCAGTACTGTTCTTTCCGAGAAACGTTTCGCATTCCACGGAGCACTGTCAACGAGTAGCGCCCATCTTAATGCATCTGCACCAAACTGATTTACTAAATCAACTGGATCTAGTGCATTCCCTTTACTTTTAGACATTTTCTGTCCTTCTTCGTCTAATACATGCCCTAGTGATAACACTCGTTTATAAGGCACTTTTCCTGTATATAGTGCTGATACTGCTAATAAACTATAAAACCATCCACGTGTTTGATCAATGCCTTCTGCAATAACATCCGCTGGAAACTGTTCTTCAAATAACTCTTTATTTTCAAATGGATAATGATATTGCGCAAATGGCATGGAACCACTATCAAACCAAACATCAATTACTTCTGGTGTACGATTCATTGTACTTCCGCATTTTTCACAGCAAACTTGCACTTCATCTACATATGGCTTATGCAATTCCAAATCTTCCGGTGTTTCTTTTGTACTATGCTTTCTTAAATCAGCAATGCTTTTCGGTGCGAATTGATGATCGCAACTTTCACATTCCCATACGTTTAATGGTGTTCCCCAATATCTATTTCGGCTAATATTCCAGTCCACCATATTTTCTAAAAACTTACCAAAGCGTCCATGTTTCATATGGTCTGGATACCAAGTAACAGAATCGTTATTTTGCAAAAATGTATCTTTAATTGCAGTTGTTCGGATTAACCAACTCTCTCCTGCATAATAAAGAAGTGGTGAATCACAACGCCAGCAATGTGGGTAGCTATGTTCATACTTTTCTTTATGATATAGTAAGCCTTCCTTCGCTAAATGACGAACAATATCCACGTCACAATCTTTTACAAATTTCCCTTTCAAAAATGGTACTGCTTCTGTATACTCACCTTTCTCATCTACAACATGCAAGAATGACAATCCTTCACTTTGAACGACTCTATAATCGTCCTCCCCATATGCTGGAGCGATATGAACGAGTCCTGTACCACTATCTGCCGTGACAAAATCTGCTGCGATAACGTGATAGCCATTTGTAACTTCTTTCATTGGAAATGGCGGCATATAAGATGTGTTTACTAATTCTTCACCTTTATGAACAGATAATACTTCATAGTCTTCTTTTAATACATCTTGTACACGTTCTTTCGCAACAATGTATACATGACCTTCTTGTTTCGCTTTCACGTATTCCATATTTGGATGTACAGCGAGCGCAACATTCGCTGGAAGTGTCCAAGGTGTTGTTGTCCACCCTAGGAAATATTCATTTTCACTATCTTTCACTTGAAACTTAACTGTTGCACTTAAGTCTTTTACTGTTTTATACCCTTGTGCAACCTCATGTGAACTTAGTGAAGTTTGACAACTTGGGCAGTATGGTGAGACTCTATGCCCTTTGTACAATAATCCTTTTTCATGAATCGTCCCTAAAATATGCCATACACTTTCGATATATGGATTCTCTAGCGTAACGTATGGATCATCCATATCTACCCAATAACCGATGCTTTCAGTGAATTCACGCCACTGCTTCTCATATGTGAATACACTCTCTTTACACTTCTGAATAAATGGCTCAATTCCATACTCTTCAATTTCATGTTTACCAGAAATACCGAGTTGCTTCTCAACACCTAATTCTACAGGTAAACCGTGTGTATCCCATCCCGCTTTTCGTAGCACTTTATAACCAGCCATCGTTTTATATCTCGCTACTACATCTTTAATTGTCCGTCCAAGTGCATGTCCGACGTGTGGTAAACCGTTCGCCGTTGGTGGTCCTTCATAAAATACGAAAGACTGTGCGCCTTCTCGATTCTGAATTGATTGCTCGAAAATACTTTGCTCGTTCCACTGCTTACGAATACGTGTTTCTCTCCCTACAGCTGACTCTTTTACATCTACTTTCTTCATCTACAATCACTCCTTTTGAATATTTTAAAGCACACAAAAAACCCGTCCCCATGAAGTAGGGACGGGTTTAACCGCTTTACCACCCTAATTCTATTAGCTCTTCGCTAATAGCACTTAGCAACGTACTATCATACGTGTTCTTTGTAACGGTAGACATCCGTCCGGGCTTACTTATTTCAGCCTCGGCTCCTCGGAGATGATTTTCAAATAACGTCTGCACACCGGCTTTCAGCTATACACCGGCTCTCTGGGGAACAATTCATTATTTTACTCGTTCTCGTCTTCAGATTTGTATACTTTATTAAAAGCTATTTTATGCCATTGGGCAATAAATTGTCAACTAATTCTAAATATATATTTAATTATACCCTTTTTTCACAATTCCTATACAATTATTTCTTAAATCCTTGTATTCCAGCTAAATCTTCATCTTCTTCAATAAGCTCAGCAAAGAATCCTGATTCATCCTCACGAAGAACAATTTCAAGCTCTTGCTTCGCCTCTTCAATTCTATTTAACTGTGCTAAATAACAAGCGCGATCGTATCTTGCTAACAAATCACTCGCATCTATTGTTAATACATCATTTGTTATTTTTTCGGCCTTTAGTGTTTGTCCGGCACCATGATACGAAGATGCTAAAGAAAGAAGAATTGCTGCTTCATTTGGATGATGTATAGAAGCATTTTCTAATACATGAATTGCCTCTTCAAACCTTTCTTGACTTTGATACATTTCTCCTAAAGCAAGAAACGCTCTACTTACAAACGGTGTTTGCTCCGTTAATTGTAAGGTAATCTTTTCTGCTTTTCTTTCTTCTCCTATTTTAAAGAATACTTGTGCTTGTAAAAGAAGCGTATCATAATCATCTGGTAACTCTCGAACCATTTGCTTCGTTAATTCTGAAGCATCCCGTAACATATCTTCATCCTCACACGCCATGAAAAGATTTACAAGTTGCTTCGCTATATCGTAATCCCATTTATTTTCTAACGATGTTTGCAATACATCTATCGCCTCTTTATACATCGCCACATTCTCGTAAAATAGTGAAAATCGCTGCGCTGCCATACTATTTTTTTGATTTAACTTTAACGAAATTTCATACAAATCAATGATTGTAGTAATAATCGAAATTTCTTTCGCACGGTTTTTCATACGATAAAAAGCTCTCGTAATTATAGATTTTTTCGGCTGTTCATTTTGTTGACGTTCAATCCATCTTTCCGTCACCGCAGATGCAGCATACATAAATGCCATACTTCTTTCTGCCTTCTTCACCTTTAATGTATGAAGAAAATCTCGTATGTTAGACAATTTCTTATGTTGTTCTATCGCTTTTACATACACATCAAATATTCGTTCATTATTTGCATCTTTTTGTATAACTTTCATTACAATTTCAATTGCTTTTGCATTTCTTTTTTTCACTAACACTTTGGCATAATGATATAGAACTTCTATATGCTCACTATCTAATTGAAGCGCCTCTTCAATCTGTGCTTGTTCTTTATCTATTTCATCCATCGCTCCATACACATATGCAATCGCATCTAATCGCCATATTTCAGGTGCTTCGTCCGCTAATTGTTCTAGTTCTGTCAGTAACTCTTCCTGAAGACTCATTTCTACTGAAAGCTGTGCCAAATATTCTATATTAATATGCATCGGCTCTTCTTTCATAGCCTGAACCATATGACTTTGTTCTTTAGAACGATTTTCTTCTTTTTCATATATTTCTGCAAGCTGTAAATGCACACCTACGAAATTCTCATCAAGCTCTAAACATGTTTCATACGCCTGTTTTGCTTCCGTCAATTGCCCTAATGCCATAAGTATTTCACCAATTCGGTAATACGGTAATGCCGTTTCCTTTTGTTCTATCGCCTTATTATACCTTTTCATCGCTTGGCCGTACTGCCCAATAGATTCATATAAAATACCTGTATAACAACCGTATTCGCTTATTTCTTTTCTTTCTTTGTGTAACGTTCTTAAGAATGCTATACCTCTTTGTACAAATACCGTTCCTTTAATTCGATTCACATATTCATCTAACGCACTTGCCACATTATATTCACTCTGCTTTATACCACTCTCTAACTTAGACAAAGCTACTTTAAACCCTTCTTCATTTCCACCAAGTTCAACCTCAGCATCCCATAGAACCATTCCCGCATTCATAAGAAAATCTTGGCTCTTTTCAATTTGTTTTTCAATACCGAGAATATATTGTTTCGCTTCCTTGTATTGTTCTTTCGCCATATAAACTTGCGTAAGTCCAAAGTGAGAATAAACATCATCATGATTTTCTTCTAAAGCACGATTATACAATGTTTCTGCTTCTTCCAGACTATCATTTTGAAAATGATAGTCACCGAGTTTTACGTATAGAGGTGCCTTATCGTCACAATTCTCAATACCTTTTAATAAAATTTCTTTCGTACTTTCCTCATCCTTCAAATCAGACTCGTATATTTCCGAAAGTTTCGTATAGATGTAGGGTGCATTACTATCCAAATAAATCGCTACTTTAAGCCCTTTTATCGCTAAATGTAATTTCCCTAAATGATGCGCACATCTCGCGCGCTCATACCATACATGTGCCTCATTTTTATTCTCTCTTAATAGGTCATTAAAAATTTCATACGCTTCTTCATATCTTTCCAAATCTATTAATATTAATCCGTGATTCGTTAAAGTGAATCTTTCTGGACTACGTTCTAAAGCAACTTGAGAAAACTGCAACGCCTTTTCAGATTGATCGATATACATGTATGATAGAGCGAGAAAACTCCAAGCAATCGGCTGATCTGCGTCTAATTGTAATGATGAACGAAAACTTGAAATCGCTTCTATATAACTTTCCTGTTCAAAAGCATATCTTCCGTTTATTAAATGATATAAAGCACGATTATTTTTCTTCTCAACACTTGTCAGCATTTGCCCGGCTTTTTCTAATTCTTGAAGGCGAATAAAGCACTGCGCACCATGCAATTTAACAAAATCTGAGTTCGGAAACTTCTCCATTAACTTTTCAATACAACATATAATAAACTCATTATCTACTTCAACATCTAAATGCTTAACTGTATATAACCACGTATTCGGATTATCACTCGTCTCTTTTAAAAATTGTACTAAGTTATGAATCCCCTCTTTATCATGTTCATCTAGATGATCCGTAAGAGAAAAAATAGATTTAAAATAATGATTTTCTTCTTCATTTAAAAATGCTAATTGCTCCTTCTTTTCTTTCGGAACAAACGTAATCGCTAAACAACCTGTGTAACGATATTTTTCTTGTAACTTACTATATTCCACAATAACTGGTTCTATAAAGTTCGGATCTTGAACATAAAAAGCTTGTAACGTATCATCATATCCAGATAGCACTTGTACATGTGAAGCATGCTCAATATCTATACTTAATAAAACAGGAATCCCTTCATCCAGCAGTCTCTTATAATTTTCCTCATTCCCTTTAAAATAACGATATTCATAACCTAATTCTTCTAAATAAGAAACAGTATCTGAAAACTTTGAGCCTGTCATATCAAAAATAAACTCTGCTATTTCATCTTGTGTACGTTTTTCTCCCCATAACTGCAACATCATTTCTAAACTTGTCGGAACACAATAATTATCCTTTTGTACAATAGGAACTATCGGTAAATGCACCTTTTTTCCATCTGGATTTTTTTCTAAATTATGATATAAAGACTCTTTTAAACTTTTTTCTTCTTTTAATAACTGTTGTAAATCTACAAGTTTATTCATTTTGTAAAGCGCTTCTGCACGTAAATGTACAAAGTAAGCTTTATACGCATGATAAGGAAGCTGATTATTTATGTTATCTATTACCGCTAACATTTCTTCATACTTCCTTAAATCTAATAAATATTTTACCTTTTCAAAATGAAAATATGGTACTTGCGGGAACTTTACAATCGCATCATCAATTAGCTGTAATGCACGTTTTTGTTCTCCTTGATTCGCATATAATTGTGATAATAAATAGGTAGATAGCTCTTCACAATCTTTATGCTGCATGCCGGCTATAAATTGTTCTTCTGCTTTCTCCCATTCACCTGTATGCATATAGACGTAGCCCCATTTATCAAATACGGCACGTGAACTGTACTCCTCTGCCTTTTGCATATAGATTAGGGCTTCTTCATTTCGTTTCATTTCCAACAAACATCGTACTAATGTAAAATATGTTTTCGCTAAAAGATCAGCTTCTATTTCTTCTTTACTTACCTCTTCTAATGAGTCTTTTAACACCTGTTCTACTTCAAGTATTTTCCGCTCATCAATTAACTCATCACAATATAAAGAGAGCGTTCTCATATTTGGGAATTTTTTGTAGGCGTAGCGAATGAGGAATGAACTGTATTGGTGCATAAGCCCTTCATCAGTAAGACGTATTAATATGTCAAACTCCTTATGTGAAGGAACACTAGCAAGCCAACTCTTCAAATAAGATAAAGTATTCTTTTCTTTTATATATGAAATTTCATTATTTATTTCCTGTAATCCATCTATAAATCTCTTGTCTTTCAAACAAGCATCTAACTGCTTAAAATCTAGCATGTATTCACCTCGAATATTTATTTGTACTGCTACTTGCTTAGATTTTACACATCATATTGTAGGTATTCAACTAAAATCTCTTATAATGGATGGTATTAATTAATATTATTCAAATTTATAACAAAATATAGTAAAAATGATTGTTTTTCTCCATATTTTGTTTAATTAAATGGAATAACGTAACATGAGGATTTTATCTTTTGGAAGCTGAAATCCGTACATGAAATTATATCGGCGATAATTTAAATATATCGACGATTTTCAAAATATATCAGCGATTATACGGTGGATATCGACTTACCGACAAAAAATGACAATCCTCAATAAATCGCTATCTTTCAACATACTATTTCACCAAATGTAATTTTCATATTCGGAGCATATACTAAAGAAGAATGTAGATGAAATGCCTTAAAAAATCGGAGTTCAGCTTCATATTGAGCTAGCGCATCATCATATGTTAATCCTCTAGCCATTAAACGTTCTATAAAATGCTGTTTATCACCCGGATCCCCTGCAATCCCCTCTTCTTTTAATGAATGATACAACCTTTGTTTATCATTATAGTGCATATTAGAATCTAAAAAGTTCACTTTATCACTTACTCTACATTCAATATTTTTTACGCCTAGTTCACTTAAACACATCGGTATTTTCATACCAATATTTCCATCTTTTCCGCTTCTCTGCATGTCATTTTCAAATAACTTCTGCAAAGCACCTAGCCTAATAATTTCCGATTGATTCTCTCCATCTAAAGAGTATGAAGACATATTTGATATCCAATGTGGTTCAAAACAGATTATTTTTCCGCCCTTTTTAATTGAATGTATCATTTTTTTTAGCATCATTTTTGGCGAACTCATATGTAATAAGAAAGCATGACAAATTGCTATATCGTATGTATCTTTCAATTCAATTTCTGTAGCATCTCCCTCAAGAAATTCTGTCTCATACGGAAGTAAACGAAACAACTCTCTCGCTTCAGATAATAATGTTTCTCCACTATCAATGCCTGTATACTTTGATCCTTCTGGAAGTAAAGGCATTAATACTAAGCCTAAATAACCATATCCACAACCATAATCAACAATATGTACTGGCTTAGTAATCTTCCAAACCATATTTACTAAAAAGCTTACATAATCGTCGTTGTAATATAAATCTCTTGTGTTTTTTAAATATGCTAGTTTACTGTTCCAATCGTATGTTTCCAAGTTTAACGCCTCCTTTATATATATGACATTACAATTCTCCATTTAATAAGGACATTCCTACACTTGAAACAATTCTAGAAAAATTTAGATTTAATAAAATAAAACTTCTGCTTTCACATTTTCTATAAAAATAAATAGGCATACATATCTACTATGATACGTATACCTATTTGTTTCACATCTCCTCAGGTGCCTCCACCCCAAGTAAACGTAATCCCTCTTTTAATACAACCGTCACAGCATACACTAATGCGAGTCTGCTGTCTTTCTCTTCGCTCTCTTCTAATATACGAACATTACCGTAATATTTATTAAACGATTGTGCTACATCCAATACATATTTTGAAATGATTGATGGCTCATTTTTGTTGAAAGCTGCTTCAATTATTTGAGGGAATTTATTCAGTAATTTTACAACGCTCCAGCTATGATCATCTTTTAATGCAAACGTACACGTTTCAAATTCTACACTTTCTTTTCTTAAAATAGAGCAAGCACGTGCATGTGTGTACTGTACATACGGTCCTGTTTCACCTTCAAATTTCAGCATGTTTTCTAATGAGAATTCGATATTATGCATACGCTCGTTTTTTAAATCGTGAAAGATAACTGCGCCAACACCGACTTGCTTCGCTACTTCTTCTTTCTGTTTTAAGTTTGGATTTTTCTCTTCAATATTTTGTTTTGCAAGGTCAATTGCTTCTTCAAGTACTTCTTCAAGTAAAATAACTCTTCCTTTACGTGTCGACATTTTCTTACCATTTTTTAAAATGAACCCAAACGGTACATGTTCCATGCCGTCAACCCAATTGTAACCAAGCTTTTTTAATACAGTGAAAAATTGATTAAAATGTAAACTTTGTTCTGGGCCAACTACATATAACGCTTTATCAAATGCATATGTGTTTTGACGGTATAACGCTGCTGTTAAGTCACGTGTTGCGTAAATCGTTGCACCATCGGATTTTCTAATTAAGCAAGGCGGCATTCCCTCTTCTTCTAAATTAACGACTAACGCACCTTCTGACTCTTCAAGCAAATCATGTTCTTCTAAAATCCCAATAAAATCTTCCATTAAGTTATTATAAAAGGCTTCTCCTTGAAAATTAGTAAACTCAACACCGAGAAGTTCATAAATACGAGAAAATTCTTTTAAGGATTCGTGACGGAACCAATTCCAAAGCTCAACAGCTTCTTCATCACCTTCTTCTAATTTCTTAAACCAAGCGCGTCCATCTTCTTCTAATTCTTCATCGTCTTTTACCTCTTCATGAAATTGAACATATAACTTAAATAGTTCACGTATTGGATCCTCTTTAACTACTGCTTCATTTCCCCATTTTTTATAAGCGGTAATTAACTTTCCAAACTGTGTGCCCCAGTCTCCAATATAATTAATTCCTACAACTTCATAACCACATTTTTCAGCAATATGTTTCAGTGAATTTCCAATCATTGTAGAACGTAAATGCCCCATTGAAAAAGGTTTCGCGATATTAGGAGAGGAATAATCGATAACTACCGTTTTTTCACAACCAAAGTGATTTTGACCGTACTCTTCTTTCTCCGCTAAAACCGTTTTTAATACATCATCACTTACCGTCTCACGATTAAAAAAGACATTTACATAAGGACCAACAGCCTCTACTTTCGTAAAAAATGGATCACTTAATTTTCCTGCAACTTCCTTTGCGATAATAGCTGGTGATTTTTTATATTGCTTCGCAAGTGAAAAACATGGAAATGCCGCATCTCCGAATTCATCTTGTTTCGGCGTTTCGATTAAATCTAAAATTTGATTTTGCGTTAATTCATTCGTAAAAATATCGGATAAACTTTCCGCAAACTGCGTTTTATAATCCATACTATATAACCTCCTTATTTTTTCAAACACAAAAAACTCGTCTCTAAAAAGAGACGAGTTTAAACCCGTGGTACCACCCTTGTTGTTCATTACGAACCACTTTCCCGTTTATAACGAGGACAGGGGGCCTCGGCTTACTCTACTATTCGTTCAAGAAGCATCTCCGAAGTGCGCTTCATCTTTTCCTTCCGCACTAGGCTCACACCATCCCTAGCTCGCTTTCCTTCTAAAAAAGACTACTCTCTTCATCACCGACAGTATATTTAATTAATTATTGCTTATTATACATCTTTTCAAACAATTAGCAAGGGTCAATTACACCAAAATGAAACTTAGCACTTCTTCTTTTGTATACATGAAAATTATGTTTTTCAAATCTAGAACTACGGAAATGATCTTTCAGAACGACACGCTTTCTCGCCACACGCTTCGCTTCTGCAATTGTTTCGTTAGTAATATCATGATACAAAGCGAAGTGTTTTAATCCTTTTATTCCATCTGATTCTATAACAGTTTCTTCAAACATCGGATCAAGGTACACAACATCATAACTATTGTCTTCACATTGTGTTAAAAATGCGTAATGCTCCGTTTGCTTCACATCGATTCGTTGCATTGCCTCATCAATTTCAGAAACAGTTGAAGACCATGTTTTCAAACCATTTTCCATAATATAAGCCATATACTCATTGCCTTCAAGTCCCGTTACTTTTCCGCTTTCACCAACAATATAACTAGCTACAATACTATCTGATGCCATACCGAGCGTACAATCTAATACTGTCATTCCGCTCTCTAATTGCGCGGCTTGTACAAACGGATCGTGTTCTCCGCGCATTAACCTTTTCACACGAAACATCGCTGAGTTTGGATGAAAGAAAAATGACTCTTCCGTTCCTCTCGGATAAATAGCTAATCGGTTTTTCCCTACAACAAGTACATCTTGTTCATACTGCTCATGCAGTTTATGTACTGGTACGTCATTACGTTTAACGAAAGAACGATTTAATTCTGCCGCTACCTTGTTTGCATAATCTGTCATTTCTTTGTTTGTTCTTCCTGCTGTTGTTACGATCATTGTTTCACCTCTATATAAAGAAAAGAGGGAGATTTACTCTCCCCCTTCTTTAGCAATTCTTTTCGAAAGCTTGTTCTAAGTTCGTAATAATTTCGTCCATAGTTGCACCTTCAATTTCATGACGGTGAATGAAGTGAACAACTTCTTTTCCTTTTAATAATGCCATAGATGGTGAAGATGGAGGAATTTCTCCGAAGTATTCACGCATTTTTGCAGTAGCATCTTTATCTTGACCTGCGAATACAGTTACAAGATGATCTGGCAGTTTTTCAGCACGAACAACTGCTTGACCTGCTGATGGACGTGCTAAACCAGCTGCACAACCACAAACTGAGTTTACAACTACTAAAGTTGTACCTGCCGTGTTTTCCATAAATTCTGTTACAGCTTCTTCTGTAGTTAACTCTTCAAACCCAGAACGCACTAATTCTTGACGCATTGGGATTACCATTTGGCGCATGTATTCTTCATAAGCATTTGACATCGTGTAATCTCTCCTTCAACTTTCATTCCAAATTCATCATATCACGCTCTATTACTAGGTGCAAAAGAAAGATAACGATGATTTCATTTTTTTGTAGGGATTTCACAAACCCCTTCACGGCAATGTCCAACTGGGACAAGTTTTCTATTGTTAGCGATATAATCGTATACTTTACTTCCAAATCCGAGTACGATAGATAGTTTTATAAAAGGAACGGCAAACCAATAAGATGGAACGGCCTTTGCTAATACATGTATGCTATGAATTCCGGCATACCACTTATTATTTTTTAAAATATACAATCTTTGTTCCATCTTACTTTGTAGTTCTTGAGAAAGTTCATACTTCTCAACTACATCTTCATCTCGAAATGAAACAAATTCCATCTTACCCTTTTTATCTAGTTTTTTCGTACGTTCTGCAACCGCCGTACACATCGGACACCAACTATCATAGAAAACAATCATACATTACTCCCCTTTACGAGACTCCGTCATTTGTTTCCATACAGAACCTTTTGCTTCTTCTCCACCTTCAATACGCTCTAATGCTAGACGCGCTTGCATCGCTACTTCAAACTCCGGATCATCTTGCGCTGCTTTTAATGCAGGAATCGCACTTTCATCTCCAAGTTCAAATAAGAACATAGCTGCACGCCAGCGTACTAATTTACTTGAATCTTTCAGAGATTTAATCATAACGAACATCGCTGCTGGATCACCTACGTCTGATAAGCAATCACCCGCTGTACGGCGAACACTTACTGAACGATCTAATAACGCTTTATATAATAACGGCAATACCCCATCACCTTTTACCATACCTAAATACGCTGTTGCTAAACGGCGGATTGAAACTTTTTCATCATCTAACGCCATCTTCAACACTGGCATATCCTCTTCAGTAGGATCCATTTGCTCTAA
This sequence comes from Bacillus cereus group sp. N6, assembly GCF_016483705.1. Taxonomy (NCBI): domain Bacteria; kingdom Bacillati; phylum Bacillota; class Bacilli; order Caryophanales; family Bacillaceae; genus Bacillus; species Bacillus cereus group sp. N6. Next base: position 34,362 of record NZ_JAEHBI010000017.1, on the reverse strand, counting down.
TGCTGCAAAACGATTTTTCCAGTCAGCATCTTTCATCATCTCTACTGTTACTTTATATGGCTCACGCTTTTGAATCGTTACTTCAACAGTACCTGCCTGGTTTAATAATTCTTTAACTGTTTCATTTACACGTTCTTCTGAATAAGCAGCAACAATCTCTTCTACTACTTCTTTCCCGATTTCTTCAAAATTACCGTAACGTGTACCTTGTTCTACCCATTTGCGCTCTTTCACAACGTTTGGTGCAGACATTTGAACTTTCATAATTGATTCTTTAAAACGATCTGGTAAACCAACACGTTCTTCCGATGTTCCATCTGTTAACTTTACTTGCATTGGAATTGTAAAGAACATTTGAACAAACACTTTCACTTCCCCAAAATGAGCAAGTTGTTGTTCTTCACTTTCTTCTACTACCTGTTCGCCGAAAACAGCACGAACTTGTTGTAATAAAACTTTCCAGTCAAACTTCGCATTTCGCTCCACTGCTAAAAAGTCGGCTACATGATATACACCTTTAATGCCTTCAATTTTCAAAATTTCTTGCACTTGCATTGGTGCTTGTTCTTTATTTTCATTTGTATAATTATTTCGCGCTCCTGATGGTAATACTTCATTCAAAATAACTTTCATTGTATTTGGACTTGGCGTCGGTTCAATTGCTTTAATCTTCACGTAAAAAACTCTCCTTTATTGCGTGTTCTTAGCTGTATTGTAACATGTTATCACTCTATACTCCTACTCGGATGCTTAATTTTGCTAATTCCTTTTCTACATTTCTTAGAAGTTTCATTCATTCTATTTTCACCTAATCGTTCGAAAACTAAAGTTAAAAGTATAATTGACAATACCAGAAAAGGGATTAACCTTAACTCATAAAATGACTACGGTCATTTTATGGTCAAAGTCACTCTAAGTTGGAGGGATATCAAATGAATAATGTCATAATTATTGGTGGCGGTATTGCTGGACTTTGCGCAGCAATTTCCTTACAAAAAATAGGATTAGATGTAAAAGTATATGACCAAAATACTGAACCTACTGTTGCTGGTGCAGGTATTATCATCGCCCCAAATGCGATGCAAGCACTTGAACCATTCGGAATTTCTGAGAGAATAAAAAAAATTGGCAACGAAAGTGACGGCTTTAACCTTGTATCCGAAAAAGGAACTATTTTTAATAAATTGACCATTCCAGCATGTTATCCAAAAATGTACTCCATTCATAGAAAAAATTTACATCAATTACTACTTTCTGAACTAAAAGAAGATACTGTCGAATGGGGAAAAGAATGCGCAAAAATAGAAAAAAATGAAGAAAACGCCTTAAAAATATTATTCCAAGATGGTAGTGAAGCACTTGGTAATATACTCATTGCTGCTGATGGTATTCATTCTGTCGTTCGAAAACAAGTAACACAAAGCGATAATTATCGTTATGCAGGATATACGTGTTGGCGCGGCGTAACTCCTACTAATAACCTTTCTTTAACAAACGATTTTATTGAAACTTGGGGAACAAACGGTAGATTTGGTATCGTCCCTCTTCCCAATAACGAAGTATACTGGTATGCGCTCATAAACGCTAAAGCTAGAGATCCAAAATACAAAGCTTACACAACAGCAGATTTATATAATCATTTCAAAACTTACCACAATCCCATCCCATCTATTTTAAATAATGCATCGGACGTTACTATGATTCATCGTGACATTGTAGACATTACACCAATGAAACAGTTTTTTGAAAAGCGCATCGTATTTATTGGGGATGCAGCTCATGCACTTACTCCTAATTTAGGTCAAGGAGCTTGTCAGGCAATTGAAGATGCGATTATTTTAGCTGAATGTATTAAGAATAATGCCCATTATCGTCAAGCATTCATAGAATACGAACAAAAAAGACGAGATAGAATTGAAAAAATCTCAAATACTGCTTGGAAAGTTGGAAAAATGGCGCAAATAGAAAGTACACCTTTAACTATAGTGAGAAACGAAGTAATGAAACGTATTCCGAAATGGATTTCTGAAAGGCAAGCACATGAACTATACAACTTTCAGTTATAACAAAAATGAGAAACAGCATTCTCTACCCTTCTTTCAATTACATTAAACTTAATCATGAAGTAAGATTTTATTTAAGATTATCTATTAAACAGATATAATTGTTTGTGTTAGGAGTAGATAAAATGCTTAGAGAAACGAGAAAAAAAGAATTAAAAGAACTTATATTCCTAAAAGCAGTACAACTCTTCCAAGAACACGGGTACGAAAATGTAACGGTTCAAGATATTACTACTGCATGCGGGATTGCAAAAGGAACTTTCTTCAACTACTTTCCGAAAAAAGAAAACATATTATTATTTTTAGGTGATTCTCAAATTGAGCTATGGAATGAAAGTTTAAAAGCATATGAAAATGTGGAACATCCAAAAGAAAGAATCAAACTTGTTCTAGGAAACTTACTAGAACGTTTTACTGGACATGGTGATTTAATGCAGCATGCCGTCTTTGAGATTATTAAGTCTAACTACTTAGTAGAAAATGAAGTAAAAAGCATACAACAACTACAAGAAGGTTTGTCTTCAATTATTGCAGAAGCAAAAGCGACAGGAAAATTAAACAGTAAATGGGATATACATATTATCACCTCTACAATTATGAGTACTTATTTTTATACATTAATGTCCCATTCACTATTACATGCTAATGAAATAAACGCGAAAAATATACTCAATCAACAATTAGATGTTGTTTGGGAGGGTATCAATCAAAAGTGATAGAGGGCTATACTACTAAGCCCTCTTATTGTGATGCCCCCTCCCGCCTTTTCTCCAAAAATGTAATGCTCTCAATCAGAACTTCCGTTATATATATTCTCTTTCCTTGATCATCTTCGTAATTCCTCGTATGAATACGTCCGGTAATTCCAACAAGTGACCCCTTCTTACAATATTCAGTTACATTCTCAGCCGATTTTCTCCAAACGACACAATTAATAAAATCTACTTGTTGCTCACCTAAACTATTTCGAAAACCTCTATTCACCGCAACACATACTCGTGCATAAGCGACACCTTGCTTTGTGTAGTATAATTCTGGTTCCTTTGTCAATCTACCAATTAATACAACTCGATTCATCATATGTTATACCACCTCACATATTTTTCTTCATTGTAAAGAAAAATGTATGAAGGGTAAAAAGCGTAAAATAATATATTTTAAAGTAAAAAATATTATTTTATATGCTGTAAAAGAAAAAAAGAAACCTTACATATATTAAACATGTAAGGTTTCAAAATTTATACTTCACTACAGGAAATGTAATATCCACCGCGAGCCATCTTTATCTCAACACGATACATTACATTTTCTAAGTAAAAAGTAATCGGTTTAACTTTACTCTCAAAATTCAATTGTTCCTGACATTCAACCGCATACCTTTCAATAGCGGAAATAATAACTTCTGATGATGGATACGTTAAAGCATCTTCTAGTTCTATGAAAAAACTTTTAGAAAATAGTTTTTTCATAATCCCTTTCTTCTCTTTCATCATATTCCATCCCCCTTCAATTTGAATTACCAACAACCATATTATACCATTACCGAAATTACCCTGCATTAACAGGCAGTATAAGCCTCACTGATTAAAATTTCACTCTATCTTTGAAAATAAAAAAATCCTGCATTTTTCATGCAGGATTTTTTATTAGTCATTTTTCGTAAAGTAAGAAACGAAACGAAGAATTTCTAAATATAACCAAACTAATGTAAGCATTAGTCCCATCGCAGTGTACCACTCCATATATTTCGGAGCTTGACTACGTACACCATTTTCGATTAAATCGAAATCTAGTAATAAGTTTAATGCAGCAACTACGATAACAACTGCACTAATAATAATACCAATCGTACCGCCTTGGTGAATGTACGGAACAGTTACACCAAACATGTTTAGTAGAAATACGACTAAATACATAACCATAATTCCAAGTGTTGCTGCCATCACGCCTGTACGGAATTTATCCGTTACCTTTACTACACGCGTTGCATATAACACTAACATTGCAAATAGAATTGAGATTGTTAGTAATACAGCATTTAAAACGATAGAATCGCCAAATTTCATTGTATAAACTGCTGAAATACTACCTAATACAACCCCTTCTACCGCCGCATAGATTGGTGCACCAAAAGGTGAAATACGCGGAAAGAACATAGACGCAAATGCGATGATTGCCGCAACGATTAAAGCACCAATTAATACCGGCATCTTCATCGTCCCCTGCATCATCTGTATGTATGAATAGACAGACGTTGCAAGTAGCAAGATAAGCATAATAAACGTTTTGCCTACTGTTCCGCCAATCGTCATCGCAGAAGCGCTTGCTCCCTCTTTACGGAATGCCTCTTTTTTCAACATTGGATTAGATGTTCTCATTTTTTCCCTCCTAAAATAGGTTCTACCAATAGTGTAAAGTTTTTCTCTTTACTTTTCAATATATGCAGCTTGTTTTTATTTTAATCCTTCAACGATGTCTGATAGTTCACTCCATCTTTCCATCGTTTTTTCTAGCTCTTCTTCTGTTTTCTGCTGTGCTTCAGATAATTCTTGTGCCTTTGTGAAGTCAGATCCAACTTTCGCAAGTTCTTCTCCAATTGACTCAATTTTCTCTTCTAGTTCGGCAATTGTATCTTCAATTGTTTCCCATTCACGCTGCTCTTTGTATGAAAGTTTACGTTTACGTTGTTGTTTCGGAGCTTCTTCTACTACTTTTTTCTCTTTTTGAACTTCCGCCTTCTCAATAAGTTCTTTCGTCTTTTCCATTTCTAAAAAGTCCGTATAACTACCTAGGAATTCACGCACTTCGCCTCCGCCACTAAAGATGAACAATTCATCTACTACTTTATCTAAGAAGTAACGGTCATGCGATACAGTTAAAACGACACCTGGGAAATCTTCTAAATAATCTTCCAGTACTGTTAATGTTTGTGTATCTAGATCATTCGTAGGTTCATCAAGTAATAGTACGTTTGGTTCTCCCATTAAAATACGTAATAAATATAAACGTCTTCTTTCACCACCAGATAGTTTACCAAGCGGTGTACCATGTGAGTGCGTCGGGAATAAGAAACGTTCTAGCATTTGAGATGCACCAATTACTTTTCCGTCTGTCGTATGAATAACTTCTGCAATCTCTTTAATGTATTCAATCATACGCTGATTTAAATTCATCTCTTCATTTTCTTGCGTATAATAAGCAACTTTTACAGTTTGTCCTACTTCAACTTCACCACTATCAGGAGCTAACTTGCCTGCAAGCATATTTAATAGAGAAGATTTTCCGCTTCCATTCGCTCCAATGATTCCGATACGATCTCCTGGTTTCACAATATGATTAAAGTTGTGTAATACCGTTTTATCACCGAATTTTTTCGTTACATCTTTTAACTCAAGTACTTTTTTGCCAAGGCGACTCCCGCTAAGCGCAATATCAACTGACTGTTTTGCAGCTGGTCCTTCTTGACCTTTTAACTCATCAAATCGTTGAATACGTGCTTTTTGCTTTGTCGAACGAGCTTTTGCACCGCGGCGGATCCATGCTAGTTCGCGGCGATATAAGTTTTGACGTTTTGATTCTTGCGCAATTTCTTGTTCTTCACGAAGTGCTTTCGCTTCTAAAAATGTACTATAGTTTCCTTCGTAACTATATAGTTTACCATTGTCTAATTCAAAAATGCGGTTTGTCACACGATCTAAGAAATAACGATCATGGGTTACAAGTAATACCGCACCAGTATATCTTGCTAAATATTCTTCCAACCATTCAACTGTCTCATGGTCAAGATGGTTCGTAGGCTCATCCAAAATTAATAAATCAGGTGTTTCAATAAAACATTGCGCCATTGCAATACGCTTTTTTTGTCCACCAGATAGGTTTCCAACAGTTGCTGTAAAATCAGTAATTCCTAATTTCGTTAATAACGATTTTGCATTCGCATTTGCTTCCCATGCACTCATCGCATCCATACGTTGCTGCACTGCAAATAATTGTTCCTGTACTTTTTCATTACTTGGATCTTTTTCGATATTTAATAACGATTGTTCATAATCACGAAGAAGACGAATTAAAGGTGTATCACCATGGAACACTTGTTCTAATACTGTTAGTTTTTCATCAAACTCTGGTTGCTGTGATAAATAACTAATTGTATAACCACGTGAATGCGTCATATCACCTGTATCAGGAGTTTCTAACCCTGCAATAATTTTTAATAATGTCGATTTACCAGTACCGTTTACACCAATGATTCCGACACGTTGTCCTTCTGTAATACTACATGATAATCCATCAAATAACGGTTTTTCTCCGTATGATTTCGATAAGTTTTCCACAGTTAACATTTTCATATTTGTGCATTCCACTCTTTCATAAATTGTTCAATAAACTGTTCCATATAACGATGACGAACTTCAGCCTCTTGTTTTGCTGCGTTCGTGTTCATTAAGTCTTTTAGTTTTAAAAGTTTTTCATAGAAATGATTTAAAGATGGATCGTTATTTTTTCTATATTCATCTTTCGTCATCACTTCACGCGGAGGAATAGTTGGATCATACATTAATCTCCCTTTCGCTCCACCATACGCAAATGTGCGAGCTATTCCAATTGCTCCAAGAGCGTCTAAGCGATCCGCATCTTGAACAAGCTTCCCTTCAAGTGAATCCACTTTACCGCCATGACCACCTTTATAAGACATATTGGCGATGATATGAAGAACATGTTTACTTTCCTCTTCTTCAACATGTAACTCTTCTAACCAATCAGAAACTTTTTTCATTCCTGCTTCTTCACTTTCATTTAACTTCTCATCTGCCACATCGTGAAGTAATGCTGCCATTTCAATTATAAAACGATTTCCCCCTTCTTGCTCGGATAAAGAAATCGCCAGTTTATGTACGCGTTCAATATGATACCAATCATGCCCACTCGCATCTTTTTCTAAAATATGTTTTACAAAAGTAATTGTTTTTTGAATCTTTTCTTGTTTTGTCATTTTATCTTCACCCAGTTACTTATTGTAACACGCCCGCATTTTTTCATCACATATTTTCTTGTCCGCCCATACACTGAGTGGTAAGCATCATCATGGAGGAGGAATAAATATGTTCTATAATAATCAACCGCCTTATCCACAACAACCATTTTACCCTCAGCAACAGGACCAAAGATACACAGAACAATATGAAGAACAAGAGCAACAATATGAACAAAACCCATACGAAACACCGCAAAACCAAGAAGCTAATTATCAACAAAGCTCATACGACACACGTCCTAATTATGAATATCCTCAAAACCCATATGCAGCACCGCAAAATCAAGAACAACAATATCAGCAAAATCCATATGCAACAACGCAAAATCAAGAAACTGAATATCAACAAAATCCATACGACTCACGTCCTAATTATGAATACCCTCAAAATCCATATGTAGCACCACAAAATCAAGAGCAACAATTTCAACCAAATCCATACGCAACTCAGCCGCAACAACAAATGTACCAACCAAACTACAACGCGCGTGTCTCACCGCCTAAACCACCAACAATTGATCCAACACAACCACAAATTTTACCACCAGGACCAACACTCGATATTACACAACCGCAAATCTTACCGCCTGGACCAATTACAGAACCAACACAACAACAAATTCAACAAGTTGTCGGTACACAGTTTTTACCTTTAAAGAAACCTGTACTAGATTTCGTAAAACCTTGGGTAGATTACGGTTTAAATGAAGCAAAACATACATCACACAAACACGCTTTAACAGAAGTTGCTGCGATTATGTTTTTAGTTGGGAAAGGGTTCAACCCGACGATTGCACATTATATTGTGGAATCTTGGGAGAAGAATGAGCAGTTTTAGAGGTTTTTATTCTCACAAAACTATAAAAGTGTCACAAATGCCTATTTCATAAGCATTTGTGACACTTTTTGTTTGTTATGTTAAATGTCATTTCAATACTGAATTACTGCAGTTACCTTTTCCTTCTAGGACCTACAATTAATTTAATCGCCGTTCTTTCTTGATCATTAATAGTAACCTCTTGAAATGCTGGAACAAAGGCCAAATCAATACCACTTGGAGCAACAAATCCTCTTGCAATTGCAATTGCTTTAATCGCTTGATTTATAGAACCTGCCCCAATCGCTTGAATTTCCACATTGCCACTTGTTCTTAGTACACCAGCTATTGCACCTGCTACTGAATTTGGTTTTGATTTTGAAGATACCTTTAATATATTTTCCATGTAAGTTGCTCCCTCTATTATTTAATCGCTCTTTTGTTACGGTTTAAAATATTTCAACGTATCTTTTATTACTATTCACACCAAAAGCAAACAATGCTACATATGTACATTCATTCGATACTTTTCGTCTTCTTCCTGCCCCACTACGTAAATAAAAGATAATAACCATAAACTCTAATATACAAACACAACAAAATAGACATTCACTTAAACGATCACATCATTACAACTGAGGATAATGGTTTTACTTTCACATGTAAAATATGCGTGCCCGCTTTACTTCAATCTTTCAAGATATTCCACTGATATTTCCACCAAAACATCAACCTTTTCTTCTTCAAAATCGTTACAGCTACTATTCTATTACTATATTTCATCGTATTAGCACTTTATACTCCAAATCTATCACCTTTTATATAAGACAAGCATAAAATACTATGAGTATACACTTCATTCATAATAGGAGGTAATATATTGGGTTCATACTATCATTCTTCAAATTCAAATAAAAAATGTTCATGTAACTCTTCTTCCAGTTCATATAAAAAATGTTCATGCAACTCCTCTTCTAGTTCCTATAAAAAATGTTCATACGACCATTCACATAAAAAAAGCTGTCCAGCATACGGCACTTTTTGGCAAACTGAGTTTATAACTGTTCCTTTTGGAAATCCTTTTCCATTTAATCACGTTGGCCCTATAGCAGGAGGAGTTTCCTTACTAAATCCTACTACTATACAATTTAGTCAAGCTGGTGATTATAGAGTTTCTTTCATTTCAACGATTAACACTACTTCAAATCCTGTATTTCCACATATTCCAGTCATGACTATATTTTTAAATAATAATCCACTTGCTAATAGTCAAGGTGATTTCGCTTTCCAAATGAATACTTCATCAAATAACGAATGTCTTCAACTAGCTGGCGAAACGATTGTTACAGTGACAGCTAATTCCACTCTTCAACTGAAAAATAATAGTGGTTTTAATCGTCAAAGTATTGCAACTTGTGATAATGGTATTAATTCAGTTGAATTAACAGTTATAAAACTAAGTTAATAATCCTCTTCACATTCAGATGCTATTTCAGCATCTTTTTTTATTGAATAATGCTCTTTTGATTCCTATAATCAAACATAAATTCCATTGTACGTTTCTGTTAATCTAATAAACATGAAAAAAGTACCGAACTCTTCTACTACAAAAGTTCGGTACTTTTTATATTAAAAACTTCTCATTCTTTCTTACTTCTCCACATAAACCGACTTAACAATTGTACGATTATACGGTTGTCCTTCTTTATTCGTCCCTTTTATATCCATCGTAACGTTATATACTCCTGGTTGCTTTATGTCCTTCAAAGCACCAGTAAACGTATTGTTATTACCCTTTTGTAATTCATTGTATTCAGAGACTAGTTTCCCTTCTTTATTAACTACTCTTACTGTTATAGAAAGATCCCCTTTCATTTCAGGTGCCACAGGTGATTTTTTCAGTTTATACTCAGATTTATTCACTTTAACTTTTGTAGGCATTTGGAGAACAAATGGTGCACCACTATTGTAATCGCTTACAATTAAAAATGCATCTTTCGACTGCTTCGCCATCATTTTAACTTTCCATTCTCCTACATCCATTTTATCAAATTTAAATGTTCTAATTGTCGCACCACCAAAGAAAGATTCACCTTCACCAGTAGTAATAACGCTATCCTTATTTGTATACATTTTTCCTTTTGGAGACATCATTTGTACTTCTACATCAGAAGACGCTGTTAAGATAGAAACTATTCCTTCAGCTTTTTTATCAACCATAACAGTTTGCTCTATCCATTGATTTTGTGGCAATTCTCCTCCTAAAATGTTTTGATTTGAAGTTGTATTTAGTTGTTCTATATTTTCATTTGAACTAGTGCTGGATGCTACTAAAGCTGGTACAGCTACATTTGATGTACGTAAATATGGTTCAATTCGAGAGAAAACAGCAGATCCTTTTCGTATATTATCATGATCAAATCTGGAATCTGTAAATAAATGCGTTCCATACGGTAACTTAGCACTCCACTCATTTACTAGTCCATCATTTGAACCGTATGATGACAAATAGAACCCGCCCATAGATAGCGCAGAAAATACTGGTCCCCAGCTAGTCCCAGTAGCCGTATAGTAACGGTTTAATTTAGCTGCTGGATTATTATCAATCGTTGAACGAAATTTTGCCATTTCGCCCATTTGTAATGAGTACGTACCATCATCTTTTTGACCTAAAATAGAAGCAAGCCATCCTGCCCACCAACTATATGATAAGTCCGCTAAATTTGAGCCATGATGTGGCGTCGCAAGCGTAATAACATTTCCTACAAATCGATTTGCACCATATCCTACTAATGCAGCCTGTGTATCGATACCGCCTTTACTATGTGCTACAATATTAACTTTTTTACCGAAATGATTATATATTTCTTCTAACTTTTGTGCTAACAATTTTCCGTTGTCCCACTGACTAGCTGACCCTTTCCCAGCAGCATCATATAATTGTATAAATACTGTTTGATAGCCTGCTTTCAAAGCATAGTCATACATATCATTTATATCGTGATACACTGTCTTTCCATACCAACTATCAGCATTCCCATTCCTTCCTTGTACAAAAAGAATTGGAGGCTTATTCTCATCATAATTAGCAGGTTTTTGACCTAAAAACCATTCTCCAGGTGTAAATACTTCTGTATTAGGAAATCCCTTTCCAAGCTCTTTTACAACTTCTGCCCGTACATTCGTGCTAATCATTGGAGCCATAATTAAAAATACAATCAGTAAGGCAACACATCTTCTCATCAATCGCATGTTACTCCCCCCACTTTTTTTGAAAGAAGGTGCTCTTTGTAATATTTTTTTATCTTCTCTCTTAATACTAGATAATCTTTTTACTTAAACAAAATCTTGTCCCTATTTGCAAAAGATTACTAGTACACCTTCTTTCTTAACTCACGTTATTCTCTTTGTTTCTATCTCTTCCTTTTGAGAGAACACTATAAAAAAGTTTCTCAATAATTGTTAACCGTACTAAATCCAAATATCTCTAAATCATTATTGTCTATATAAAGTATACAAATCTTGAAAAAACTTTAGGAAAAAAACACTTTATTACCACCTAGTTATAAAAAAGATTAATGAAGATATGTACTTTTATTTAATTTTATACAAAACAAACGAATAGAGGCTTATACTGTAAGACTTTCCTACCATTAAATTTTAAACTGAAATTTCCGAATAGAAAATAATATTTCGAGAAACATATATTATGATAATTTTCGCAGACTTGAATTAAACTTTTATAAGTACTAACCTATCGGTGAGCAGAAGAAAATTCTGTAAAAAGAAAGGAGAATGCTTTATGATGACCAATTTACAAAAGGAGTTTTTTAAACGACTAAAAATTCCTGCAAAAGAAATAACATTTAATGATTTAGATGAAATTCTCTTGAAAATGGGCTTGATTCTCCCCTATGAAAATCTCGATATTATGGCTGGTACTATTAAAAACATCTCAAAAAATAACTTAGTAGAAAAGTTACTAATTCAAAAACGAGGCGGTCTTTGTTATGAATTAAACTCCTTATTGTATTACTTTTTAATGGATTGTGGGTTTCAAGTATATAAAGTAGCTGGTACTGTTTATGATCTTTACGATAATAAATGGAAACCCGATGATGGTCATGTCATTATCATATTAAATCATAATTATAAAGATTATGTTATAGACGCAGGTTTTGCATCTCATCTACCTCTACATCCCGTCCCTTTTAACGGAGAAGTGATTTCTTCTCAAACGGGAGAATATCGAATTCGCAAACAAACTACCCGAAAAGGTACACACATTTTAGAAATGAGAAAAGGAGCTAACGGGGAATCTACAAATTTCTTGCAATCTGAACCTTCACACGAATGGAAAATAGGCTATGCTTTCACTTTACATCCAATAAATGAGAAAAAAGTGAATAACATTCAAAAAGTGATTGTAGAGCATAAAGAATCGCCTTTTAATAAAGGGGCTATTACTTGTAAATTAACTGATTATGGTCACGTATCATTAACAAATAAAAATTATACAGAAACCTTTAAAGGCACAAAAAATAAACGACCAATAGAATCAAAAGATTATGCTCGCATTCTTCGTGAATCTTTTGGAATAACACAAGAAAAATATGTAGGAAAAACACTAGAAAGAGGATAGTTGACTAGAAGTATTTCATAATAAAGCAGATTCCATATTTAGAATCTGCTTTATTTTATATTTTGTTATAAAGAATTTTTTTGCTGGTATCCTTTAATTTTCAATGATATACTCATCATCATATTTATCATATTGGAGGCCTGATCCTATTTTTGATTCCGTAACTTGATCTCTTAAAAACGGTGCAGCTTCCATTTTGCTAGTTGCAATTTCAATTCCATATTTTTTCGTTAAATGGGCTAATTCTATTAAAAACCACTCTCTTCGCAATGTAACTGGAATATCCAATGTTCTTCTTTTCATATATAATAGCACCTCTTTAATTTCATAACTTAATGAACATTACTACATGCACGTGTGAAAACTACCTTTCATCACTAACATCCAATGAAACATTATAGTATATGCATGTCCATTTTAAACGTGCTATTACAAAACAATATTTTAGTTTACATAATCATATTATGTAAGAGTAGAAGAGAAAGGTATATCCCTTCCCTTCTACTCTAGAAACTTAAATTAAGAACATCTTGGTACACCTAAAGCTAAGAATAAACCTGCTACTCCCGCAGTAATCGGTACTTTTAACGTAATAACATCGTCTACTTTCGTTACTAAAAAGAAAGCATTACCTTCTTGTAATATACAAGTTACCAATAATTGAAATTCCATTTAACCCCCCTCCTTTCAATCGTTATATTACACTTTATGAATTCTATTTAAAAATGTAATAGGAAATATATCCATTTTTTCCTTATATATGAAATAAATGTTTATAAGTCTATTAAAAATACTAATTTTCTAAATCTATATAAATCGTGTAATATCCAATAAGTTCCTATATAATCAATAGTGAAAATCTTACAAATGGCGGTATAAAAATGGCGATTTTGAGTAATATTGGTGCAGCTTTATTTTTTATCGCTTTTATTCTTTTAATACTATGTATCATTTCATTCTTTAAGAAAAATGGAAAAGCAAAACAATATGGTCGTCCTACTGTTATTCTTTTTATGATTTCAATTCTCTTAATAGGAATGGGCACTACAAAATCTGAACACCCAGTCATCGATTTTTTTGCTACTTTAAGTTTAATTTTATTTATTTTTTTCCTTGTTCTAGCAATCTTATCCGTAATTAAAAAGACAGGTGTAGCAAAAAAACAATTTATTATCACTGCTATTTTATTTGTCATTTTTGGTGCGTTATCAAGTATTTCAGCTCCTTCTTCTGAAAAGACGACAGCAACAAATAAACAAGTCGCTTCTAATAATGCAGAGAAAAAAGATGATAAAAAGAAAGAAGCGGACGAGAAAACTCAAAAGCAAGAAGATGAGAAGCGTCTAGCCGATGAACAAGCTCGCAAACAACAAGAAGAGCAAAAACGCCAAGCCGAAGAACAAGCTCGCAAACAACAAGAAGAGCAAAAACGCCAAACCGAAGAGCAAACTCGCAAACAACAAGAAGAGCAAAAACGCCAAGCCGAAGAACAAGCTCGTAAACAACAAGAAGAGCAAAAACGCCAAGCTGATGAACAAGCTCGTAAGCAACAAGAAGAGCAAAAACGCCAAGCTGATGAACAAGCTCGTAAACAACAAGAGGAACAGAAAAAAGCACAGCAAGCTCAAACACAACCTGCCGCAAGTAACAATAGTAATGTAACTTACGCAAATTGTGCCGCAGTTAGAAGTGCTGGGAAAGCTCCTTTATATAGAGACCAACCAGGTTATAGCTCTAAACTTGATGGTGATGGAGTTGCATGTGAAAAATAGTATAAAAAAGAAGCTTCTAGTAAGCTTCTTTTTTTATCAAATAGTATTGCGACTAATTACCTCCTCTCTCTCTTCCATTTATAACACTCCTATTATTCTCAAATCAGACACATAATAAGTGATTTCAATCACCACATTGTTTTTCATTTATCGCTATTCTTAATTTAGATATTACATTTAAACTTTATGGAGGCATTCATATGGAACATACATTTACTGAAACTTCAATTGTTGGTGAGATTGTTACACAATTTCCGAAAGCTAGTGATCTTTTTAAATCTTATAGAATAGATTTTTGTTGTGGTGGTAATAAGCCGCTTATTGATGCAATTCATGAAAGAAATTTACCAGCTTCTGAAGTAATTACAAAGTTAAATACACTTTATCATAATACGAAACGATTAAATGAATCTGAAATTGATTGGAAAAATGCTTCTTATCGTGAATTGATTGATTATGTAATTCATAAGCATCATCGTTATTTAAATGAAGAGTTACCGCAGTTAAGTCCATATGTGACGAAAGTATTACGTGTTCATGGAGTAAATCAGCCTCATTTAGCTCAAATTCATAAGCTATTTCATGAACTTAAAATGGAATTAGAACAGCATTTAATTAAAGAAGAAACGGAAGATTTTCCATTAATTTTAGAATTCGAACAAAATCCAACTGATGAAAACTATGAAAAGTTAAGCAAGGTAGTAGATGAGTTGGAAAATGAACATAGCCACGCCGGAAATATTATAAAAGAACTTCGTAAAGTGACAAATGACTTTACTCCTCCAGAAGGAGCTTGCGGCACTTATCGACTTGTTTATCAACGCCTCGAAGCGCTAGAGTCTGATTTATTTGAGCATATTCATTTAGAAAATAATATTTTATTTCCGCGTGCCATTACAAGAGCGTAAAATGAAACTATAATAAGTGGGGCGGTTTTGTTCATCCTACTCATTATTAGCCCACACTTAACTTCTTTGCTCCAACCGAATTTTGAGATAAAAGTTTTACTCCCGGCAAATAGCTGAATAAATAAGTCACAGGACATGAATAACAATGCTCATGTCCCTCTTTTTCATTGTTTAAAAAATATTGATACTTCTCCACCCTCTCTATCCATATAACTAAATTTCCTATCCGCTTCTCTTTTCATATAAAACGAGAAATCATTATTTACCATATTGCCCTAAGTTACGGAAACAATTATACTAGATGTAATCGCGATAAATAATCTGAATATTCTCAGAATTAAAGATAGAATCTTTACTGCCCGCAATTAGACGGATACATTCTATTTTTCACTAAATAGATTAGAAAACGATAATAAAATTAGGAGGATTACGATGCACCAGCTTGATTCATTACATCCCATTATAGAAAAAATAATTAACAATATTGAAAAGTTAATGGTCGGAAAGCGAAAAGAAACGATCTTAGCTTTGACAGCTCTCTTAGCTGAAGGTCATGTACTATTAGAAGATGTGCCTGGCGTTGGGAAAACAATGTTAGTACGTGCACTTTCTAAATCAATTGATGCTGATTACAAGCGCATTCAATTCACACCTGATTTACTGCCGTCAGATGTTACAGGTGTTTCTATTTATAATCCGAAAGAGCTCCAATTTGAGTTCAAGCCTGGACCAATCATGGGGAATTTTATACTTGCTGATGAAATTAATCGTACATCTCCAAAAACACAATCTGCCTTACTTGAAAGTATGGAAGAAGGCAATATTACAATAGATGGCATGACAAGACCGTTACCAAAACCGTTCTTTGTAATGGCTACGCAAAATCCGGTCGAATATGAGGGAACATATCCTTTACCAGAAGCACAGCTCGATCGTTTCTTATTGAAACTAAAAATGGGATATCCTACACAAGAAGAAGAATTTGAAATTTTAAACAGGATGGAAAAAACAAATCCCCTCTCCCATTTACAAGCTATTACAACAATAGAAGAATTACTTTATTTACAACAAAGCATACGGGAAGTAAGCATGGAAAAAGCAATCAAGCATTACATTGTAAAGCTTGTTAGTCAGACTCGTTCTTATAGTTCTATTCAACTAGGTGCAAGTCCACGTGGCTCGATTGCTTTAATGAAAGCTTCACAAGCTTATGCATTCATCCATGGTAGAAATTATGTTATTCCAGACGATGTTAAATTTTTAGCTCCCTACGTGTTAGCTCACAGACTCATTCTAAAAATGGAGGCAAAATTTGAAGGAATAACAGGAGAACAAGTTATCGCAAAAATCGTTGCGCGAACTACCGTACCTACTCAAAGGAAGATGAACCTTTGATGAAACGGATACTACGAGCACTCTATCATTTTACTAAGTTATCACTCATTCCGTTATGCCTAGTCTTAACATTTGTATACGCTATGCTTCAAGGAGGATTTGTAAGTTGGTTTTTGTTTTACAGTGCGATTCCTATTGGCCTTTATTCACTATTGCTTCCCTTCTTTGCTTTACGGAACGCCGAGGTAAAACGAATAACAAATCAAGACGAATATGTAGCAGGAGAACCATTTTTAAGTACGATTACAATAAAAAGAAGTTTCCCTTTTCCCTTACTTTATTTAATTATAGAAGATGAACTGCCATCACAATTTACAAATTGTAAACAAACGAAGATGAATAAAGTAATACTCTTTCCAGGATTGAAACGAAATATTTCGTTTCAATATGCAATTGACACAATCCCTAGAGGAGAGCACTCTTTTTCAAGCGTACGTGTCAAAACTGGCGATCTATTCGGTATGATGGAGAAAGAAGTAACTTTTTCAGTTCCAGATACATTTTTAGTCTACCCTCAGTATGTAGATATAACATATCGACAAATGGAAAATCATTTCGAACAAGGAGCACTTTCAGCAAATATAAATTTAGTAAAAGACTCTACCATTTCTGTCGGTGTCAGGGAATATAAACCTGGTGATCGTTTTTCGTGGATTGATTGGAAAGCAACTGCACGAACAAACAACATTATGACGAAAGAGTTTGAACAACGGCGCAGCCATAATATTATGATATTCATGGACAGAACCCCATCCCCTCTATTCGAATCAGTCGTCACATTTACTGCCTCTATTGTCAGGTCTGTCTTGAAGCAAAATTCACCGGCGTCATTCGTATCTGTCGGAAAAGAACGAACTTTTTTCCCTTTAGACAATGGAGATAGTCAGTTACATCAAATCTTTTGTCATTTAGCGAAAGTACAAGCAGATAGTGTATTCCCGCTCTCCCGGAGTGTAGAAATGGAATTAAGAAAAATTTATGAGCCCGTCACGATTATACTCGTGATAAGCGATCTTTCTCCCGATATTCAAAAGGCGGCTGACTTTGCTGCTATAAAAAATAGAAAATTAATGGTGTTTGTCGTAAAAGAAAAAGCAAATGAACTCTCACACCGAGAACTCAGTATTCTAGAAACTCTACAAAAACGACAAATATTTGTAAATGTGGTTTATGGAAACCAGTATACAAACGTGTTTTTTGAGGTGAGCAAATGATAACATTACAGGCAAAAAAACAATGGGATATGACTAGATTTTTCATGCATGCATGCGCATTTCTACTTTTACTAGAATGGCTAAGGCCCCTCGTAGGTATTACAAACGTAGGTAGATTAGATGTTTTCGTAATATTTATAGGGATTTGCTTCACTCTCTCTTTTTTTCAAATAAAATGGCAGATTCCAATAAAGATCATCACGATTTTATTCATCATTCATTTCCTATATTATAAAAATGCTTTTATAAATCCATCTTGGCTAACGAAATTTTCCACTGATATTTCTCGAAATTCCTCCCTGTTATTTCAGGGGAATTTGCTGGATATCTCTCCAGTTTTTCCAACACTTTTATTTTTTTTATCCTTTTGGTTTTTGAGTGCTTTCATCTCTTTTTGGATGATTCATAAAAAACGTGGGTTGTTATTTCTTATATTGACTATTATTTATATCACCGTTTTTCATAACTTACATTTATATCATGCAAACTACGCTATTATTCGTACTGTTGTCATCGGCTTTTTTATGCTTAGTCTTCTCCGCATAGAACGAATAAAAGAGATGGAACACTTACAAAATTATGCTAGAGAAATCTCAAAATTACTTAAACCTCTTACAATATTTATTGTATTGTCAGCAACTATCGCATACTTTGCTCCAAAATTTGGCCCTCAATGGCCAAACCCAATGGATTTTTTAAAATTCAACACATCCGAAGCAAGTAAAAAACAAGAAGTTTCTAAAATTGGGTATGGTTTAGATGACTCGCGATTAGGCGGTCCTTTTAAGGCAGATCCTACAATTGTTTTCACAGCACAAACGCAAAATAAACAATATTGGAGAGTCGAAACGAAAGATTT
Source organism: Bacillus cereus group sp. N6 (assembly GCF_016483705.1). Taxonomy (NCBI): domain Bacteria; kingdom Bacillati; phylum Bacillota; class Bacilli; order Caryophanales; family Bacillaceae; genus Bacillus; species Bacillus cereus group sp. N6. Next base: position 15,657 of record NZ_JAEHBI010000017.1, on the reverse strand, counting down.
TTATACAGGAAAAGGCTGGGAAGTTTCTGAAAATCAAAAAAAGGTTTCTTTTAAAAATAAAAACGACGTCGTGAGCTGGTACGAACAAAATACAAAAACGGAGACAACTAAGGCAACAATCAACATGCAAAAAAGATATCCTCATCTTACCTATCCAGCAGGGTTAATATCAGTTGAGGCTTCTTCAGATGTATCATACAGCGTTGACCCATTTTCTGAAAAAATCTATACGATGGACGGAGGTTCTTCTACTACTTTAAATTCATATAAAGTAACATATGGGGTCCCGGAGTTTTCCATAGAAAACTTGAAAGCTGTAAAAACGAATGAAGGTCAAGAAACAAATCCTTATTTCATGACAAAGTACACGCAACTTCCCGAATCATTACCGCAGCGAGTAAGAGACTTAGCTGTTAATCTAACAAATGATAAAGACAACCGATATGATAAAGTATTAGCTATTGAAAATTACTTCACCGACCATTCTTTCGTATATGAAACAATGAATGTGTTGTTCCCTGCCAAAAATCAAGATTATGTTGATCAATTCCTTTTTGATACAAAAAGCGGCTACTGTAATAATTTTTCGACATCTATGATTGTGTTACTTCGTTCTGCTGGGATCCCTGCTCGATGGGTAAAAGGTTATACAGAAGGAACTCTTGATAACACACTAGTTGGTGCAGAAGGTGAGGATGTATATAAAATTGCGAACGATAACGCACACTCTTGGGTCGAAGTATATTTCCCAGGATACGGATGGATTCCATTCGAACCAACAAAAGGATTTACCAATCCCTATAATTTCACAAATAATACTCCTGCTCCTACTTTACAAAATAGCGAAGAAACTAAGTCTCAAAATACGCAAATGCACCAAAGAAACAATGAAGCAAAGCTCAAAAGTTTAATTGAAGATACAGAAGACGCTCCTACTAAAAAGCTTACAAATTCTAAAAATGAACTTTCTTGGTGGTACGTATTCCTCTCTACGATACTAATTAGTATTATAGGATACACTCTCTTCGCTACTAGAATGCAATGGATTACATTTTTTATTATTCTTTTCTACAAATACCGAAAAGATGATGCTGTTTATAGCAAAGCTTACGGTGCACTTTTAAAACAATTTAGCAGAATTGGTATACCACGAGGGGACAGTCAAACATTCCGAGAATATGCTCTCCACATTGATACACTTTACAACTCGGCTCATATGCAACAACTTACTTTCAGTTATGAGAACGCTATGTATCAAAAGGGACAGGCCGTAGCAGAATGGAAGAAATCCGTACACTTATGGGAAATTCTTATGAAAAAAGCAGCCTCTCCGCCTAAATCAAATGACTTCCATTCAGCGATTTAATCTTGATAATGTGAGTTGATAGAAAAAGCCTCAAAGAACTACATTGTTCTTTGAGGCTTTTTTAATAAAGTGAAACTTCTAGTTATTCTCCAAGTACCTGCTCAATCTCAACCTCTAAATCCACCGGCTTCGTCTGCGGCGCAAAACGCCCTACTACTTTCCCGTCTTTTCCAATTAAAAACTTAGTAAAATTCCATTTCACTGCTTTCATACCGAGTAAACCTGGAGCTTGTTCTGTCATGTATGTATACAGAGGATGTGCCTTATCACCTTTCACATCAACCTTTGCAAACATCGGGAAATTCACACCATAGTTTAATTCACAAAAACTAGTAATATCTGCTTCTGTACCTGGTTCTTGTCCTCCGAATTGGTTACAAGGGAAACCGAGTATTTCTAGTCCTTGGTCTTTATATTTATCATATATTTCTTGTAAACCTTTATATTGCGGTGTAAAACCACACTTGCTAGCTACATTTACAATAAGAAGTGCTTTTCCTTCGTAATCTTTTAACGATTTACCTTCTCCTGTTATCGTTTTAGCTGAAAAATCATAAACTGTCATTTTCCTTACCCCTCTCTTCACTATCATTCTATGTTTATACTATACTACATTCATTAATATACAGCTCTTATTACGTACTTACACCCCAATATGATAGCGCTTTATTTCTGTTCAAAAATTCGACACAAACTACTAGACTTTTATGATGGAAAGTTTTACAATTAAATTGTGAACAAAATGTGACAGTTTATATTCCATTATAAAAGAAAAGGATGGTGTTCATTATGAAAACTGCACAACATGAAACGATTTCAAATCGCGAGTTTTATTTCGTACTATATATGATGTTATTGTATGTGATTGGCTGGGTAATCGATGTAAATGGTTTATTTTTAAGCTCCTACTTTAATTTAGCAGGAGAAATTATGCTTCCAATCGTTGGTGGCATAGTTGGACTGTTCGTTATGTCTATCAATAAAGAACAAACGAAATAATAACACTTTAAAAAGGCAGAAGACGAGCTTTCGTTTTCTGCCTTTTTTCTATTTTAGCGTATAATAGAAACATACAGTAACTAAGGAGTGGTAATGATGAAAAAAGTAGAGCAATTATCTTCTCACCTATATCTTATTGATGATTTTGATTTACAACATAATGAACGAACTGGTACGTACGTTTTATTAGGTGACGATATTACTTTAATTGAAACTTGTGCAGCCCCTTCTCTTCCGTATATTTTAGACGGCTTACAACAATTACATATTGATTTAAACGAAGTTAAAAACATTATCGTTACACATGTTCATTTAGATCACGCCGGTGCTGCTGGTTTAATGATGGAAAAATGCCCAAACGCTACTTTATATGTGCATTCTCGCGGTGCTCGTCATATGATTGATCCAACAAAACTCATTTTAGGCGCAAAAGCTGTATACAAAGAAGATTTCGATAAACTATTTGATCTAATTCTTCCTATAGAAGAAGAACGTGTTCATATTGTACAAAATGGTGATACGTTAAAAATTGCCGCAGACCGTACACTTACATTTTACGATACACCGGGACATGCTAAGCACCATACTAGCATTCACGATTCATTAACAAACGGCATTTTTACTGGCGATACAATTGGAATTTATTATAGAGAACTCGCAGACCTTGATGTCGAACTATATTTACCATCAACGTCCCCTTCACAATTCCAACCAGATGCGATGATTGCTTCTAAAAATCATATTCAAAGTATGAATGTAGATACTATTTATTTCGGCCATTACGGTGCATCATCCAATGTTACAGAAGTATATAACCAACTGGAACATTGGCTACCTATTTTTGTTCATACTGGTAAAGAAGTCTTTGAACAGTATAATGATTTCGATGAAGCGACTAAAGCTTTACACACTGTATTAATGGATAAGATCTCTTCTCATCTTACAAAGTTAAACGTTCCATCAGATCATTCTGTTTACAACATTTTACATTTAGATATAGAAATTAGTGCGATGGGCATTATAGATTATTTCACGAAGCAAGAAAAAGCAAACTCCACTATTAAATAACCGTAAAAGAAGAGATATACAACAGTAGTTATTGTATATCTCTTCTTTTTTTGAATATATTTTGAGTAAAGGATGGTGGAATGTAATGCAAAAAGTGATGCTATATCTCTGCTTCACCTTATTTATCGTCTTATTATTATTTGTCGGAGTGAAAATTCAATTTTATTTAGATACAGACGCACAGGTGAACTTTAACGTTTATCCAAGATTATTCTACTTTACAATCTTCCCTCTTATAGTTGGCATATTATTACGATTCCTTCAATCGATTAATCGCGAAACGAGTAAACAAAACTGGAGCTTTCAACCGGATAAGTTTATCGCTATTACAGTGCCTACAATATTAATTTCCTTTTCCCCAGCTCTACTCTTTTCACCACTTGGCCAATACTTACCTTATTTAGCTAATATTATTCTTATAAATACAACTTTTGTTACGATAATTAGTTTAATAGCTGGTTATTCACTTTTAGATTGTTTTATACAAAAAGATACTGCAAATATGAAAAAATATAATTGATAACCATTTTTTAAGTGTTGCTAATTAGGTCAGTTTGTTTATAAATCTGATATTACTTGTAAAAGCCGATATAAACAAAAAGGGGAATTATGTTAAAATTAAATTGGTTGTATTTAGATCACAATGCATTTTATCCAGAGGAGACTTATTATGTATAAATTAGGTGCTTTCTCGTTTCTAACGTTTCTTGCAAGTATATGTTCTTTCTTTATTTTAAGAGGACCTAATGCAAATTTAACTTTAATTATTGCGATTCTAGCTATACTTTCATTACTCGGTATTCTTTTTGCAATCGCATCAAAGAATTGGTTATTCGGAATAGTTGGTACAGCATTAAATGCAGTAATACTAGTATTTGTATATTTCTTATCGCTAGCAAAAGGAATAGGTGGTTAATAATTTTACGTTTCAATAAAAAAGCTCTCAGCTTAGGCTTTGAGCTTTTTACTTATCTCACCTTTTCATCTACATACTCCATAAACTGCTCCGCATTAATAAATCTTTCTTTATACGCCTCAGGTACTTCTTCTACTTTCATCCCACCAGTTGATTTTGTCTTTACTTGTACGATTTCATATGTCATTAAAGCTTCCACATAACGGTCAAACTCTTCTTGTGTTAATACTTCTTTACTAGATTTATGACCATTTAATCTATCAAAGTATGGTTGAAGGCTCATACTTAAATTTTTCATTTCTTCTCTTTTTCCTGGTGATAATTGATCATAATTAATATTACCGTTCGAATCCCCGTACGCAAGCTTTGCATTTGTTAATTTCTTTAGTTCTTTTGTAAACTCTTCATATTCCTTCGCACCCATTTCGTCTTTCGCTTCTGATAACTTTGCATTAAAACGCATATACGCTTCTAATGTCATCGCTCCGGCATGTTTTTTTAAGTTCTCAAACGACCCGTATATACCATCCGCCATAATAGATTGGTAAGCAAAACCAGTCGTTGGGATTAAAAATGCTGCTGCAAGCACTCCTGCAATAAGGCGTCTCTTCATCTTACTCCCGCCGTGATTCATTTTTATTTGAACGATTACCTTTTCTTTTAACTCCGGCGGGGCAACAATCCCATTCGCTTCCTCTTGTATAGATTCTCTAATTCTGCAATCTAAACTCATTTCACATTCCCTACCTCTCCTAAAAAGATTTCTTCTACTTGCTCTATTTGACGTAGTTTTTTTAATGCTGCGTGAATTCTAGATTTCACAGTACCAATTGGAATATGTAATATTTGTGCTACTTCTTCTTGTGAATAATCGTGTAAGTATCTTAAGATAATAACTTGTTTCAATTTATACGGTAATTTATGAATGAGTTCGATTAGTTTTTTGTTTGATATTTTACTTACAACATCGTTAGAAAAATCAATTTGTTCCGGTTTTCTTTGCTCTTCTGCTTTTTTTATAATTCGTAATCGCATCCACCTCTTTCTTCTATAAGAGTGAATTTGTTTAATCGCAAGTCCAATTAGCCAAGGGCGAAATGGTTTCTTGCTATCATACTTACGAAGCGATTCATATAACTGTATGTATATTTCTTGAACGACATCATCTACATCCGTTTTATCTTCAACTAAAAAATGTGCTGTTTTATATACTTCTTGAATCGTTTTATCATACAACTTGCTATATGCTTCTTTATTGCCTGATAAAGTTAATTGGATCAAATCTGTATACACTGTTTCAACCTTCATATACCATCCCTCCTTTGTCTTACACTATATATTGGCAAGTAATTGACATTTCGTTCGATTTTTTCAAAAGTTTTTTTATATAGATTAATATAATGATTCAATATGTTCATAAGCTTCACTTATAATCACACATAACTATTATATAATTTTCCAATTTCTAATGAACATTTAAAATGATTTATATAGTCAAATTTAGGAGGATATATAATGAAAGCTATCATTGTAACGTCGTTCGGTGGTCCTGAAGTAATGAAATATACAGATGTGGATATGCCGGCTATTTCAGAAGATCAAGTTTTGATTCGCGTTGTTGCTACTAGTATAAATTTCGCCGATATTAAATCCCGTTATGGTAAAAAAGGAAATAAAGCACTACCTTTTATACCAGGGATAGATGCCGCTGGTGTTGTAGAACGAGTCGGTTCTCATGTGAAAAATATTTATCCTGGACAACGTGTCATTGCTTTTCCTCAAGATGGCTCTTACGCAGAATACGTTGTCGCAAACGAAAACCTTACTTTTACTTTGCCTGATGAAGTCGATTTTCAAACTGCAGCTGCTTGTCCGATTGTATCTTTTACAAGCTATAATTTACTCGCAAATGTAGCAAGGCTTCAACAAGATGAGTCTGTACTCATTCATGCAGCTGCTGGTGGGATTGGTACGACAGCAATTCAAATCGCTAAACTATTAGGGGCTGGAACTGTTATCGGTACTGTCGGAAATGAAGCGAAAAGTAAAATCGCTTTAGACGCTGGAGCTGATTATGTTATATGTCGTCAAGATGTAGATTTTGTAGAGAAAGTCAATGAGCTGACCAACGGTGAAGGGGTTGATGTAATTTTAGATTCTATTTCTGGAACGGTTTCGGAAAGAAGTTTAAAATGTCTTGCTTATTATGGTCGCCTCGTTCATTTCGGAAATGCAAGCGGTGAAATTGGTAACTTCCAAACGAAAGATTTACACGCAAGTTGCCGCTCTATACTCGGTTTTAGTTTTGGTACTACACGAAAAAAACGTCCTGAACTACTCCAAAAAACTGCAAATGAAGTTTTCCGTTATTTACGTGATGGCCGTCTGAAAATGAAAGCTGCGAAATCTTTTCCACTTCAAGATGCAGGGAAAGCACATGAATGGGTCGAAAGTAGAAAAAGTACAGGGAAAGTAATACTAACTGTTCAGTCCCCTTCCTGAAATGAATACTTGAAACCGAGGTGTCATTCATGGGATCACGAATTATGCATGCTATTATCGCTAACAGGATTGCCGAGAAATTATCTATTCAAGATAAAACTTCTTTTATACTTGGAGGCGTAGCCCCCGATGCTGTGCATTCAAAGATAGAAAAAGTCACCTCACATTTTTACGCCGGCTCAACAAAAGACTATACGAGACGAATTGATTATGGATCATTTATTCATAAATATAAAGATTATATGGAGTCCCCTTTTCTCCTAGGCTATTGCACCCACCTCATTGCCGATGATAATTGGCTAAGCGGCTTTTTTCTACCTTGGCTTAAAAACAGAATCGAAAATGACGAAACTATCGCGCCTATGTACTACAACGACTTTAAATTATTGAACGCAAAATTACTTTATCATTACGATAAAGAACAACGGCTCTTCTCTCTTCTCAATCAAGAGGCTCACATTATAGATATTGAAGAGGTTTCTAAAGAAAACGTTTTAGCTTTTCGAAAGTATCTTTTTGAAGATATGTTGTATCCAGAGCAACATTTACATGAAAACTTACAAGTATTTACGTTCGATCAAATCGTTGGTTATATTGAAACAGCTATTGAAAAAGGGGCATTTTTTATTAATCAACTCTCTAATGAAAAATCCACTTCAAACATGTAATCCCCCTCAATATATTTGAGGGGGATTTTCACATAGCAATATTATTATTTGTTCTTTTCCATAACCGCAAAATAATTCTCTTCACTATCAGCAAAGTTAAATACTTTACCAGAAGGCATTGTTACCATTTCACCAACAGTAACATTTTTATTTTTTAAATCTGTATATAATTGATCAAGATTTTCTGAGAAGAACATTAAAGATGGTGTACCAAGATTTAATTCTGGGCTCATCTTAGAAATCACTTCTTTATTATGTAATATAATGCTCGTTTCTGCACCGCTAGTCGGAGCAATCTCAGCCCATCTCATTCCTTGCTTATTATCTTCCTCTGCAACTACATGAAACCCTACCTTTTCCGTCCAAAAATGTACTGCCTCATCTTGATTATTTACATACAGCATAATTTGTCCAACTTTATGGATCATTTCATTTCCCCCTAATGGTTTTTATATTCTATGTAGGTTTCTACAGGTACTATTATTATTCCTCTTTCATTCAATTACAAACAAAAAAGACGTAACTACAAATAGTTACGTCTTTCTCTTTATTTATCTAGGCTTTTTCTTCCCAGTAAATGCTGGCTTCTTTTTCTTTGGTGCTTTCGGTTTCGTTTCTACAAATGATCCGTTGAACATTTCTTGCTTCGTAAATACGATGCCTAGTTTTTTTGCAAATTGAAGTAATTTACGCTCTTCTTGTTGTGTTACAAGAGAAACGACTGTTCCTTCTTTACCCATACGTCCTGTACGTCCTGAGCGGTGAATATATTGGTCTACTGTGTCTGGTAACTCCAAGTGGATTACATGTGTTAAATCATCGATATCAATACCGCGTGCTGCAATATCAGTAGCAAGTAGAATTTCTAATTTCCCGCCGCGGAAAGCACGCATCGTTGCTTCACGCTCTTGCTTACTTGCCTCTGCATGAAGAGCCGCTGCTTTCATTTTACGGAATTGCAATTTCTGAGTAATTTCATCTAAACGGAATGGGTCATTTAAGAAAGCAACTGCTTTTACATCGCCCATATGCATAATTCTTCTTACGTAATCATTTTTTTCGCGTCGCTCACAAATGATATACGTATGCTCAACTAAGCTTTTTGACTCTGCACGTGTTATACGTACTAATTGTGGTTCAACTGCTAAATCACGTGCAGCATCTTCTGCCGCTTTTGTAATTGTCGCCGAGAAGAATACTAATTGACGATCTCGCATTGTAGATTTAATTACATCTTGTACTGCGCCCATCATCTTTTGTTTTACAATTTGATCAAACTCATCAAATACAATCGTTTTTACTTCATGCATCTTTAGCTTTTTCATTCGAATTAATTCTAAAATACGTCCTGGTGAACCGACAATTACTCTCGGGTGTTTCTTTAATTTTTCAACTTGGCGCTTAATATCTGCACCACCAATTAAAGATGCCCCTGAAATTTCAGTCCCTGCTGTAAACTTTTGAACCTCTTCGTGAATTTGCATTACAAGCTCACGTGTTGGCGCTAAAACAACAACTTGTGGTTGTTTTACTTCAGGATTAATTTTATGTAAAAGGGGTAATAAGTACGCTAATGTTTTTCCTGTTCCAGTTGGAGATTCAGCTATAACGTCTTGTCCTTCTAAAATAGTTGGAATCGCTTGTTTTTGAATTTCAGTTAATTCTTTAAAACCAGCCTTCTCCCAAGCTTGTTGTAAAAATGGTTGCATATCTTTTATCATTTGTTTTTCTCCTTTATCTCTATTTTTGAAGAAAATGTTGTATTGTTCGCACCGTTTCTATCATGTGTGAAATAACAGCTATTAAATCATCAACATGGTCTTCTGTAATCGCTTTTTGAAATATAACCTCTACCTTATTATGATATGAAATCGCTCGCTTATTATATTCGTATGAAATTTTCTGCGTAATCATTCTTTCTTTTCCCCATATAGAATGCATGAAATTTTCAATTTCTTCACACACTACCTCTGGCTTTTCTATCGGGAATGAAAATGCTAACTTCATTTCACAACCTGGTGTAAATTGTGGTACTTCCAATATTTCACCAGACAAGTTCTTTGCATCTACAGATAGTGAAAATGTTGCTTTTACTACCGGTTCGAACGGTTCTGTTAATTGAAATGAAATATGGTATATACGACTTAATGAGGCAAGGTCCATCATATCTTTTCGATCTGTTACAAGAATATCTCCATGTAAATCAAAATCATAAACAGCACCTTCTACGATTACTTTTAAATTATCAAAAGCAGTTGGATCAAACATAATTTCCTCCAAAAAACAGGCGCCTTTCGATGGAAAGGCGCCACTTGATGTATATATAGTTTACAGATAAACGAGATGAATTACAACCTTTTAGAATAAACCTACTGCTTTTCCATCTTCATTTACATCCATTTGTAGTGCTGCTGGCTGTTTTGGAAGGCCTGGCATTGTTAACATTGTTCCTGTTAACGCAACGATAAACCCTGCACCAATTGATGGTTTTAGCTCACGAATTGTAACGATAAAGTCAGACGGACGACCTAATTTTGTTGCATCGTCAGAAAGAGAGTATTGTGTTTTAGCCATACAAATTGGTAGGTTACTCCATCCTTCTCCTTCATATTGAGCTAATTGCTTACGTGCTTTCGGAGCAAATTCAATATCTTTTGCACCATACACTTTTTGAGCAATTGTACGGATTTTTTCTTCTAATGGTAATTCTAATTCATAAAGTGGTGCGTAGTTGTTCTCACCTTTTTCAATTTCTTTTAATACTTTTTCAGCAAGGTCAACTCCGCCTTGGCCACCCTTCTCCCAAACTTCCGTTAAGGATACTGCATAGCCACGCTCATTGCACCAATCTTGTAAGTATGCAACTTCTGCATCTGTATCTGTAATAAATTTATTAATTGCAATTACGAAAGGCACACCGAAGCTTTGAATTGTTTCAACATGCTTCTGTAAGTTTTCCATACCTTTTGCTAATGCATCTACATTTTCTTCTTTTAATTGATCTTTTGCTACGCCGCCATGCATTTTAAGCGCACGAATAGTCGCAACAATAACAACTGCTTCTGGTTTAATGCCAGCTGCACGAGCTTTAATATCTAAAAACTTCTCTGCACCTAAATCAGCACCAAATCCAGCTTCTGTAATAACATAATCACCTAATTTTGCGGCCATTGTTGTAGCGATAACACTGTTACAACCGTGAGCGATATTCGCAAATGGTCCACCGTGAATGATAGCTGGTGTATTTTCTAACGTTTGCACTAAGTTTGGTTTTAATGCGTCTTTTAATAATAGTGTTAACGCACCTTCTACACCTAAATCTTTAACCGTTACAGGTTGATTTGCAAAGTTATAAGCAACTACGATGCGAGATAGACGAGCTTTTAAATCTTGAATATCTGTTGCAAGGCAGAATACGGCCATAATTTCAGATGCTACTGTAATATCAAAACCGTCTTCACGTGGTACACCTTGAACTGGTCCACCAAGACCAATTACTACGTTACGTAGGGCACGATCATTTAAGTCAACACAGCGTTTCCAAACGATTTTACGCGTATCAATTCCAAGTGTGTTCCCTTGTTGGATATGATTATCAATAAACGCCGCTAACGCGTTATTAGCAGTTGTGATCGCATGAATATCTCCAGTAAAGTGAAGGTTAATGTCTTCCATAGGTACAACCTGTGAAAAACCGCCACCTGCTGCCCCGCCTTTTAGTCCCATCGTTGGTCCAAGAGATGGTTCGCGAAGTGCAATTACTGTTTTCTTACCAATTTTATTAAAAGCTTGACCTAAACCAACTGTTACTGTTGATTTACCTTCTCCAGCTGGAGTTGGGTTAATCGCTGTTACTAAAACAACTTTACCGTCTTTCTCATCCTGTAAGCGCTTAAAAATATCAAGAGATAACTTACCTTTATAATGCCCGTATGGCTCTAATTCATCTTCTAAAATATTTAATTCAGCTGCAATTTCTTGAATCTTCCTCATACTCGCTTCTTGCGCGATTTCAATATCGGATTTAACTGTTGTAGTAGTTGTCATATACCCTAGTCCCCCTTTAATTGGTTCTGATGATATTGTATCAGTTTTTTGTATTTTCTGCACTTATTTACCTCCTAAAAATTCTTTCATTTCTTTATGCGTTTTTTAACATAAATACCCATAAGAATGTTAACGATTGTTGTAACTCGATAGGTAGTTGACCTAGCATCTTCTCATTTACTCCGCGCTTATATACACCGATGCCATCTACAACTTCAAAACCTTGTTCTTTCGCTAACTGTTCAAACTCCCAAGGCATCATCGTATTACAAACAACGTCTTTGCCATATAAACGAGGATAACTGTTCTCTCGAGGCTTTGCTGTCGGTCCTAAAATTGCAATACATGCATACCCATCTCTTTTTAAAACGCGCTTTATCTCATTTAATGCTCGTAATGGCTCCTCGGTCCATTCTAAAGAATTTATTGCCATAATTGATTCAAATTGCTCATTTTCAAATGGTAAGGAAGAAAGATCCCCTTTTATAAAAGATAAATTCGGTCCTTCTCCACGCTCCTTCCCTTTTTGAATCATCACTTCTGATAAATCTACTCCAACTGCTTTATAGCCCGCGCGACTTAATTTATATGTACCATATCCATCCCCACAACCAACATCGAGCACCTGAGCTTCTTTCTTCACATACTGTTCAAAAAATGGAATAATTGTACTCCTACTCCCGCTGTCCCACATCTCTTGACTATTTTGATTCCAAAATTCTGCACTACTATCCCATTTTTTCTCTGCTGATTCATGCCAATTAAATTTCGTCATACATTCCCCTGCCTTCACGTTTTATCATTCATTTCATTCTACATCATTTTCCAAAATTCCTGTTTATCTTCATTAGGAGATGTACAAGCTAATAATGGAATCTTTATTCTCCAATTTTTGCTTTACTTGGGTTTAACTCATACTCATGTTCTTCTCTTTGTGTAAGATACTATAGGTACACCCAATTGAAAGAGAGGGATGTACATGCGAAGAAAGAGAAATCATCATTTTAAAAGTGGTGAAAAACACGAAGAGTATGCAGCTGAAATATCACCAGCTGGCATACCAATTAGACATAAGCGTAAAGAAATTGCAAATGAAATAGAAGGTACAAACACCGGTGCAATGGTAGGCTATGTCGCTTTATTTCTTTCGCTTTTCTCAATTGCATTTTATCCAGTTACACTCGGCTCTCTTGCGATTTTAGTCGGCTTATTAGCTGTCAATTTCGGAGCAAGAACACTTGGATATACAGCAATTGGTTTTGGTAGTTTTTCTGTTTTATTTACTTTACTCTATCCGCTTTCTTTGTCAGCATTTTAAAAAAAACACACCAAGTTATACTTGGTGTGTTCATTCGTGATACAACATAATATGACCGCATCCACAGCAATGTTTCGCTGTAATTTCTTGAAACACTGGATAATTTTCTTCATCCCTATGTTCAATAAACACCTTTTCAAAACGGTACATGTTTGGCGCATATGCCCAATCTTGTTTCGTACGTGCATACAAAGTTGAGGAAAAAAACTCCTCACCACCGCAAACGATACATGTATTCTTCATTACTATCCCTCCTATGCTTGTCTTACTTCATCTATATGAACATAAGCATAAGAAAAAGACCTTCTATTACTAGAAAGTCTTCTCTGAAACAAAAAGAAATGTACCAAACATTCCTACTCCACTATATTCTTTCGTAACACCAGCTTCTGTTTTAAATGTTTGCTTTGCAGTCATAAAGAATACACCATTTCGTGCATCTGTACTTTCAAATTGTAATTTTTCTTTTTTACCATCTACATTTTGTGTGCATTCAAAACTACTCTCATCACATTTCAATGCATACTTATCCTCTACATATACTTTAAAATCCGATTCTTTCGGACAAGTAATAAGTAAAATCGCTACGAGAATAATACTTACAATACCCACAATTGTATAATATTTCTTCATTTGTACTCCTTTCAAATGACAAGAAAACTTGACTTCATGCGCCAAGTTTTCTTAGTCCACAACCCATTGCCATTCTTGTTCTTTCTTATCAAAAATAAGCCAGCCTGTCTCTGTTGCTTCTTCTTTCAATTCATCGATATTATCTAGCACCTCATCCGTACTTTCATACGAACCAACTACATATACCGGAATTTCAAGACCTCTTCTTGACTCAATTTTCCCTGCTAGATCAATATAAAGACCATCCTCCATTAATGGAAGAAGCCCCATGATCACTTCTTTCGAAATTGCTGGGAAAATTTTTGATTTTTGGAACAAAGAAAAACGTTTCTTACCAAAAGCACCGAGTTTATAAGGAATGACTTTACTTAACATCCCTACAAAGTCAGCAATTCTACGATAATACACTTTGTTGTACCATCCGTCATCATGTGAAAAATAAACAAATCTATTTTTCAATAGCGGAAAGAATGTTCTTGCAAGTGGTTCTTTTTTGTGAGCCAAATATAAAAGCTCTGCAATTTCTTTTGGCTCTAATTCATCTAAATCGCTTGCATCATCAAAATCTACCCAACAAAATTCATCAAATTCATCAATCTCTGCTTGAATTAGCTTATGTATATTTTCTTCCTCAACATATTCAAATAAAGTATGATAATGAAAATCTGTCCATTCAAAGTTATGCTTCAAAAGCAACACTTGATGAAGCGGTGAAGGGATGTTACTTGCAAACTCTTTAAACGTAATTCCTGATGTAATAAAACAATGACCCCGACGATTACCATTAATATATATCATATTTTTTACTTGGTCAGATCCTCCAGACAAAGCACCTAGCCACCTTCGTTTTATATGTTTCAATTCTATAGCATATTTTAACATGAAAAATTTTAGAAACATAGAAAAAAATTCAAAAACTATTTACAATTTCATGTGTTTTATTACATAGTGATTACAAGAAAAAACACCTGCTCGTGAGCAGGTGTTTTTAAAGGATTTCATCTGGGTTTTGAGGATGATGATTTCCCTCTTTCTTTTCATCTTTTTGGAACATCGATTGAATTTTATCAATTGTTTGTGGAGCTAATTCAATCATTTTTTCTGCTAAATGTGTCGCATTTTGTAGATGCAGAATATTTACTCCATCTTTATTCACTACAAGAAATGCTACTGGTGTAATAGAAACACCACCCGCGCTACCGCCACCAAATGCAGGGTTACCGTTCGCTCTTTGGCCATCATTCGTTTGGAAATCAGAACCTCCTGCTCCAAAACCGAACGCTACTTTAGAAACCGTTAACACCACACCACCGTCAGCCGTTTGAACAGGCTCTCCAACAATCGTATTTACATCGACCATTTCTTTTAAATTTTCCATTGCCGCTTTCATTAACCCTTGAATTGGATGATCCACCGTTCATAACCTCCTTTGTCATATCTTTCCTAGTTTTTCCGAAAGTTGGTGAACTAAACATAAAATTTTATATTGATTGCAAAAAACTTAAGTTGTAATATTTAGAAAAATAAAAAAAGAGGTAGATTCGTTATGATGCGAAAATTAACAATGAAGGATCATGAACAAGTATTCGATTACCTAAAAGAAGAAGCAGCCCTTAACTTGTTTATTATTGGGGATTTAGAAGCTTTCGGTTATGAAACAGACTTTCAAGAATTATGGGGCGTATTTAAAGAGAATGGAACATTAAAATCGATTTTGCTCCGCTTCCATGATGCATTTATACCCTATAGTAAAAAAGAATTTATTACCATTGATTATGAGGCACTTATTTCCGCCTATAAGCCGCTTAAACTCTCTGGCAAATCAACTATTGTAGAAAGATTTGAAACCGCTCCGAGCATACAACTAGGTGTCAAAAATGAAATGTATTTTTGTGAATGTCTAAATGACAACAACTTACCTATTACACCTGTCCAAGAAACAATTAAACTTGCCACACTAGATGATGTAAAGCGAATAATGCAATTACGAAGTAACATCGTTGAATTTCCGACTGCTAATGAATCAGAGAAAATTGGTACTATGTCAAGAAAATAGACAAATCAAACAGAGACATTTTATTCGTTAAGCAGCTTGAGATTGTTGCTTTTCATAAAACTTTTTTTCAAATTGGATCGGTGA
>NZ_JAEHBI010000169.1:0-1134 GCF_016483705.1 Bacillus cereus group sp. N6 | reverse complement strand
CTTCCTTGCGGTATGCATGGAAGGATGACCCATTTAGTTAAATTTTATTCATTTCCTTAAGTTGATGGCTATGGCTCATATAGACAGCTTATTTACATAAAATTTGCTATCGGTAGCTAGTATAAAAAATAAAATTAAAAACTATCAATCAAATATGTTATTTGATTGATAGTTTTAACTTAAATCATCGGTGGTTCTTTTACTGCGATTTCATGTGGATTAGATCCTACTGTGATAGTAGCAATGACACCATTGTTTGATCCATCTATGACGGATACTGTATTATTCCCATAATTAGTGACATAAATATAATTTAATTCATCGTCTATAGTAATACCCCAAGGTTGAGAACCAACAGAGATAGTAGCAATAACACCATTATTTGATCCATCTATGACGGATACTGTATTGGATCCGTAATTTGCTATATAAATTTTATTAGTAAATTCATTAACTGCAACACCAATAGGATTAGTTCCGACAGTAATGGTAGCAATAACACCATTATTTGATCCATCTATGACGGATACTGTATTGGATATAATATTAGTAACATAAATGCGATTAGTAAGTTCATTTATATGACATTCAATAGGTCCTTTGCCAACAGTAATGGTAGCAATAACACCATTACTTGATCCATCTATGACGGATACTGTATTACCTGTATTATCAGTACCACGATTAGCAACATAAATTTTATTAGTAACTTCATTGACTGCAATGCCTTCGGCATGATTTCCAACAGAAATAGTCGCAATAACTGCATTATTTGTTCCATCTATTACTGAAATATTATTTGAAAGTATATTTACTATATAAATTTTATTAGTAGCTTCATTGACTGCAATGCCTTCTGGAGTAGTTCCAACAGAAATAGTCGCAATGACTGCATTATTTGTTCCATCTATTACTGAAACATTATTTGGGCTAGAATTAGTAACATAAATCCGTTCTGTAATTTTATTTATACTGATTCCAGTTGGTTTTAATCCAACAGAAATGGTCATAATGACATGATTCGGAGTTCCTGCAATAACAGAAACGTTATTAGAGGTATAGTTAGTCACATAAATATTATTCGTGACAGCCGGCCCAGTCCCGCCAGTACCACCAGTAGCTCCGGTTGCGCCT
>NZ_JAEHBI010000168.1:0-1168 GCF_016483705.1 Bacillus cereus group sp. N6 | reverse complement strand
CCCGTCTTTCGCTACTCATACCGGCATTCTCACTTCTAAGCGCTCCACCAGTCCTTCCGGTCTGACTTCACTGCACTTAGAACGCTCCCCTACCACTGATACCATTGGTATCAATTCGCAGCTTCGGTGGTGTATTTAGCCCCGGTACATTTTCGGCGCAGAGTCACTCGACTAGTGAGCTATTACGCACTCTTTAAATGGTGGCTGCTTCTAAGCCAACATCCTAGTTGTCTAAGCAACTCCACATCCTTTTCCACTTAATACACACTTTGGGACCTTAGCTGGCGATCTGGGCTGTTTCCCTCTTGACTACGGATCTTATCACTCGCAGTCTGACTCCTAAGGATAAGTCATTGGCATTCGGAGTTTGACTGAATTCGGTAATCCGATGAGGACCCCTAGTTCAATCAGTGCTCTACCTCCAAGACTCTTACACTTAAGGCTAGCCCTAAAGCTATTTCGGGGAGAACCAGCTATCTCCAGGTTCGATTGGAATTTCTCCGCTACCCACACCTCATCCCCGCACTTTTCAACGTGCGTGGGTTCGGGCCTCCATTCAGTGTTACCTGAACTTCACCCTGGACATGGGTAGATCACCTGGTTTCGGGTCTACGACCACGTACTAAACGCCCTATTCAGACTCGCTTTCGCTGCGGCTCCGCCTCTTCAGCTTAACCTCGCACGGGATCGTAACTCGCCGGTTCATTCTACAAAAGGCACGCCATCACCCATTAACGGGCTCTGACTATTTGTAGGCACACGGTTTCAGGATCTCTTTCACTCCCCTTCCGGGGTGCTTTTCACCTTTCCCTCACGGTACTGGTTCACTATCGATCACTAGGGAGTATTTAGCCTTGGGAGATGGTCCTCCCAGATTCCGACGGAATTTCACGTGTTCCGCCGTACTCAGGATACATTCAAGAGAGAACGAAGTTTCGACTACGGGGTTGTTACCCTCTACGACGGACCTTTCCAGGTCGCTTCGTCTACCTCGTTCCTTTGTAACTCCGTATAGAATGTCCTACAACCCCAAGAGGCAAGCCTCTTGGTTTGGGCTATGTTCCGTTTCGCTCGCCGCTACTCAGGAAATCGCATTTGCTTTCTCTTCCTCCAGGTACTTAGATGTTTCAGTTCCCTGGGTCTGTCTTCCTTACCCTATGTATTCAGG
>NZ_JAEHBI010000167.1:0-1216 GCF_016483705.1 Bacillus cereus group sp. N6 | reverse complement strand
CTGCTCAAAAATAAAATATTCAAGATATACAAAAAGGAGAGATGCCCTATTTCTCCTTTTTTACCTGATAATGCAATTATTACATGTACACAACAAGCGGGACGTTCACTGGTTAGTGGTCAACTACGCGTTGTATTATTTTAATGTTGTAAGGATTGACAGCTTCTATTTTACTGGTCTTACAAATTATTATTATTATAGGTTTATATGTAAAAAATGCATGTTTGTATCAAACAATGGAAAATATTTCTCCTTATTTGAATCGGTTATTTCAAGAAAAAGAATGGCAAGAACAATACCCGACTCTCTTCGTTCATACGTCTTATCATGTAATACTTACAAATTTTAGGGGTATCGAATAAAAACAAACGGTATACCCTCTTTCATTTTTTATAACGAGATATAAGATTTGTAGGTACTTATCCATTTTTTGTGGTAGTAAGGAGAAGGAAAATATATGTAATATGGGTGTAAGTATGTTTTGTATTATTTTACTTGTTTTATATCCTGAAACATTTGGATATACTAATAATAAACGGAAAAGATGATTGTTGTTTATTTTAGCAATAAGCTCTATGTACAAATTCCGAAGTAAAAAGTCCTATTGTATAGGGCTTTTTTACTTCAAATCACTATTCTACTTCCTCCGTTTATTTGATTTTTAAAGTAATCGTATCTCCTTGGAATATATGTTGACAGCTTCTGTTGTTTTCATCAATAAACTGAATAATCAATCCACTTCTCTTTGCACCGAAGTATATGGATTGTTCCCCAAAATCATATTTTTGTAAGGGGAAATACTCGTAAAGATAGCGGGGAGATTGGACCGATTCCAATGGACCATGTTTTAGGAAAGGTCTTGAGATAAGTATCCTTGTTATTGTTCGGTTTGGTATGTTATTTGTATGTGAAAATAAATTTTTTAGAATTTGTATAGTGGTTATGGAATGGGAGAAATCAGTGAGATACGCATTATGGACCAAAAGGAAGTGAGGATTCGTATGTTAGATTTACAGGACCAGAATTGAAGAATTTCGCAAGTGTGTTGTTTATGGAAAATTTGGACCGAAGATCTAAGGAAACATGGGATGAGGTGGTACAGTAAATGGAACACAGTATAGAGATAAATTATTCTATATGTTTGATATTAGTATGGGTAAGAGTTATATGGTTATATATAATGCACAGAAGCAATGTGTATTTGAAGGGAATATAA
>NZ_JAEHBI010000166.1:0-1257 GCF_016483705.1 Bacillus cereus group sp. N6 | reverse complement strand
TTTTCAAATGTGTTTAAGAACAGTAGAGTAAAACATCCACTGTCCTGTACTTGTCTCAAAAACTAGAGTTGTTTCTTTTTCTTCACGAGGATATGCCATATTAAAAAGCTCCTGTTCTAAAATAATGTTTCGCTTGATAATAAAAATGATGATATATCCAGTTACCACTAAATTTGTTATCTACATACACAATTTCAAAGTTGTATTTTGCTTTAAATGTGTTTAATCTGCCAAGTAATGCTAATGGTTTGTATTTTGAAATATACTGCCCTTTTAGCATCTTTTCGTATCCATGTAGGTCCTCCACAATTAGGGTGAAGGGAATATCTTTTGAACGAATCAATTCATTTTCAAATGCCGTTTGCTTATCCTTTTGTAAATTACTTGTAATCTCATCCATATGTGCTTTCCGTTCTACTCGGCTATCTAAATAAATATCACGAGGTATTCCCAACTCTTCATTTTTAGGAATCATGCAACCATAATCACCTGTATCTAACTTTTGATTTTTAATCGGAATGCCCTTTTGATGTAAGTAATCAAGAATATGACCATTTACATTTTCACGAGTATCAATCACGATTGTTAGTGTTTTAAGGATTGTGTCTATTTCTTTATCTGTGTAATGGAAACGAATCATTTTGATTCTCCTTTTCAGTTGAAAATAACGCTCTTGTTTAATTGTTATTCCACTAATTTGTATGATTTCTTTAGTTCCTGATACAACTCTTCGATTAAATTGACCGGAACAAATCCATATACAGTGCTCTCATAATCTTCGATTTCTTTTAATCGTTTAAATTCAGGTAATAATTTTGTCACCGTAACAAATTCACCGTTCTGAAGTAATCCAAATTCCATTGCCGAATAATCATCTAAGTCAGTTGTTTCTCTAGGTGCACAATAATGTCCGTAGCTTGCTTGTATACTTAATGTAATACCCTCACCAAACGCAATACCTTTCAACATTCTATAATGATTAAATTCACTCATCAGTTGAATATTAGCCATCTTTTCCTTAACAGTTTTACTTTCAGCTGTTTCTTCTAATCTTGTTAAAAATTCCATTGTTCAAGCCCCTCTCTTCGCATATATAACCGCACGTTCATATATCTTTCTAGCCATTGCATTCGATTCATCATTTTCAAATTGGCGATAATCATCATACATATCTGTCCAACCGTTCTTAGCAAGAATGATTGTCCAGTCATAGAACAGTTGTAATGAATCCTCATCAGCAAGTAACCAACCATGTAA
>NZ_JAEHBI010000165.1:0-1282 GCF_016483705.1 Bacillus cereus group sp. N6 | reverse complement strand
AAACATATCTAACTATGTTCTATTAAAATGAACGAAAGTTCATTACTAAATGACGTTTAAGTTGATGGGCATGGGGTAAAGGCGAATATTTATTGGTTTTAAAATGTAATAAGGGGTATTCCACAGGCTGTTCTGCTACCGGTATGGTTGCGATTGCAATGGAATAAAGCGTATTCCTGTTTATCCATTATATATGTAGAACTTTCTCAATATTTGTCGACGATGATGTGTGGTAAAATAAGTGTGGACATGAAGCCCTTTCCGTTGTTCATAAAATAAACGCAAAGAAGAAACGCTTTCATAAGGATTGCGTTTTTTCTTTTTGTAGAAAATTTGTTAATCAAAGTGAAATATTCTCGTTATCCCTGTTTCGTACGCAGATCATTCCGTAAGATATTTCTCAACCTATGAAATCTAGTAAATCAGAATCCATTATTGTATGGTTGTATATGCCATATATAACACTTTATTGGAGGGGTTTTACAAGATGAAATTACGAAACAATCGATCTATTTTAATTCCTAGTATTCTTGCTTGTTGTAGTTTTATGATAGCGGCGCCCTGTTCTGCGGCAGCGTTACCGACAGGAGAAAATATCGTAGATTCTTCTAGACAAGTTGTAGATGTATCACCGAATCAACCAGGTGGATCTACAGCGTATCAATACACAGGATCAGAATGGTTAGATATCACACAAGTCTTTCAAAAAAATAATACCGTCTATCTTCGATTAGCTCCAGAAGGGGCAATGGATGCACCAGGACCATTGGTTTTGCCCCAAAAAATGAACGACCTATTCATAAAAAATACAAACAATTTAAAAGGATGGTACATGTATAAATACATGCGATATATAAAATATCCGAATGTACAAGAACTTCGATTTGATTTTTATGATAAAAATCAGCAATATCAAGGAACAGCATCCATGACCTATTGGTTACCTTAAATCCCTTGTCTCTAACATCAAATCGTTTATTTCGAAATTGGGATAATGTACATGAGATATTACCATCAATTACTGTGCCGTTTGGCACAGTAATTGATGGTAATATAGGTCTTGTTAAATTTGAAAGTAACCCCAAAGTGTACTTGTTAGATAAAAATATCCATGGAAATACTGTCAAGAGATAGATTACTAGTCCTGCGGCAATGGATAAATATAATTTTAGGTGGGACATGCCGGTTCTGTTGCAAAGTTTTCTAAATGAGATATTTTAAAGGGAAACAATTCAAGAAAGATATTATTTTGGTAGCCGTCGGCTACTATTGTCGTTTTTCT
>NZ_JAEHBI010000164.1:0-1289 GCF_016483705.1 Bacillus cereus group sp. N6 | reverse complement strand
CAGGCTGTGGAGAAAGTCTTCTCCACAGCCTGTTTTTGTGTCTGAACCTCTTTTTATGTGTCAACACTGATAAAAAGAGGAAAAGGAGAGATTTTTTATGATGGGTGCTTTGAAAAATCATCGTGATGAACGTGTATCTGTTTCTGTAGAAGAGTTGGTTCCACAAGATCACTTCCTTCGGGCCATTGAAGCGACAATCAGTTTTGATTTTATTGAGGAGAAGTTACGTCCCTATTACTGTGAAAACAATGGACGTCCTTCTATACATCCTATCGTTTTATTTAAGATGATGTTTATTGGATATTTTTACGGTATTCGTTCTGAACGTCAATTGGAAAAGGAGATTAAAACGAATATTGCCTACCGTTGGTTTTTAGGATTTTCTCTATCAGATACCATTCCAGATCATTCTACAATTAGTTGGAATCGCCGTACCCGTTTCATTCATACAAATATTTTTGAAGAAATATTTGATGAGATTGTGAATCAAGCGACAGGGCACCGTATGGTAGGAGGACGTGCGTTGATGACAGATTCTACGCATATTAAGGCCAATGCCAATAAAAATAAATTTGTACATACATATAAAAAAGAAAAACCAAAGTTTTATATAGATGAACTAGAAGCTGCGGTAATCGAAGATCGTGAGGTACACGGAAAAAAGAATTAAAACCTAGAAAGGAAAGTGATACCCCAACCAAAAAAACTCGTATAAGTACAACTGATCCAGATAGCGGATTTTTAATGAGAGATGGAAAACCAAATGGTTTTCATTTCTTGGATCATCGTACGACTGATGCGAAATACAATATTATTACAGATACCTATGTAACGGCTGGAAATATGGCAGATTCCGAGCCGTATTTAGCACGCCTCCAAGCCCAGATTGATAAATTCGGATTCAAAGTAGAAGCTGTCGCTCTTGATGCTGGATATTTTACAGGATATATCTGTAAGAAATTATCAGAACGGGATATATTTATGGTGATGGGGTATCGCCGATTTGGAAAACGAAACAAAGAAGTACCGAAAAGCCAATTTAAATATGTACAAGAAATGAACGTATTCGCTTGTCCGATGGGATGTATTTTAGAATATGTAACAACGGATCGTGAAGGGTATCGTCAATACAAATCGAATCCGGAAGACTGTACTGTTTGTCCACTACGTGAGGTATGCTTTTCAAAGAAACAAAAACAAAAAGTTATCACTCATCATATATGGGAGAAATATAAAGATATCGCTAGGAAAAACAAGCTCACATCTACAGGGAAAAGACTGTATAAAGT
>NZ_JAEHBI010000163.1:0-1357 GCF_016483705.1 Bacillus cereus group sp. N6 | reverse complement strand
GACACCTCGAACTTGTTTATTTGTTTTTAGTATAAACTCTCTGTTCGGTGTGTCTATCATTTAGACTAGCATCAGAACCGTAGGTTCCCATTTTAGAACTTCAGGTGGAACAGTTGATGTTCCTGTCTCCATTGGTGTTTGTGGCTTACTCCCTCCTCCCCACATCAAACAGATGAAGAGACTAAACAAAACCAGTATGCCAATCAGTATAGGCTTCCAATTTCGTACAACGGTTACGGTTGCTTTGATATACACGGTTCATCATCTCCTCTTCATCAGCACTTGACGTGTCATAAATTTCATCATGCTTCCTGTACCACTTGCCACACCTGTAGAATAAACAAATTTTTGTAACACGGCTGGTGTTGTCACAACCCCTATTAAAATACCTGTTCCTAAAATGGCGTGACCCGATAACATACAATTGAGACCTAAATATAAGAAACTTACTTGGGCGGCTGCTGTTCCCACAATAGCAATCGTTTCTCTCCACCAAGTTGAATACATATCCATCTCTTCATTTAAAGCGGATAAGGCTACAAACGGTATTAACACATAACAAAAGACAATTTGCCCAAGTCTCATAATCATTTGAATGTACATTAAGACAAACAAGATAGCGAGTAATACTAAAAAGAAAATAGCGACAAATACAACCGTTCCTGCCATTTGTAATTGATACGTCTGTGCGATATTTCCTAACACAATTTCACTAACGGATTTATCTCCTTTGTCTCCTGAATTGAGTCCTAAATACTCTACAAATTTATCAACCACCAGCCCCTTATCTGAAATAAATCCCACCCAGAAAAAATTGATTTTAATCATGATATCTAAAAATAAGGGTAACATGAGAAGACGATATGCAAACTTTCCGATATCCCCCATAATTTGAGACGTTGTTCTTCTTTGAATTGAACCCGTGGAAATCGCTAAGTATTGTTTAAATAATTGATGAAGGACAATGACTCCTACTAAGGCATAGACGAGAAAACGAACCCAAGAAAATACATCTTGTATCACCTGTACCTTTTGATATTCCGTATCAATTTTCGTGACACTCACAATCGAACCTAAGAAAAAATTTAAGAGTTGAATCGACAATTCCACAATCCACCGAGAAAAGGCTTCAATGGGATTCGTTACCGTTGTAAAAAAGTCTTTCACCGCTTGCCACATGCACGTTCACTCCTTTTTGTTACTGTGCGGGAGGCACAGTCGCTTGTTTTTGTTGTAACTTTTTGTTTTCTTCAATGACAATTTTCAGTTGCCCCACAATTTCGTAACTACTCAGCTTCCTCACGGAAGCTTTTTTAATTTTACTAGTTTCATATGCCTCTCATTTGTAAATACTGAG
>NZ_JAEHBI010000162.1:0-1360 GCF_016483705.1 Bacillus cereus group sp. N6 | reverse complement strand
CTATATCTATAATTTCACCAATTTATTATGAAATAAATATTGATTTAAAATGTTTTATATAATATAAAAGAGCGGGATTTTCAGGAAGAGAAAAAGGGTTTTTGTCTCCTTTTTTCTAAATTCACACAACATTCAAAAACAAAGTCTCTACATATTAATATTTGTTATATAATATACTTATCAAAGCATTATCCCTGTAGTTTTTATGATGAATCTGTAAGATAGTTTGTTTGTCCCGTATATTCACCTTAAACTAAAAAGAACTTGTAGAATTCCTACAAGTTCTTTTTGTTTTTCGGGTTAAATATTGATTTGAAATAAAGTTATGATTTTTCGACACAGTTACATCCATTCTTTCTGGAGTAGAAGCCATGCATATGATTAAAAAAGAACAAATTGCTTTACGGAACCAGTCTGTCCAAAACCAAAAAGAGTCCATCCATCAATTGTTTGGACTTGCAACATAAGATACGATTCCGTTAGGAATATATATGCTTTATTCTCTTTTGTTTTATTTTTGCACCAGAACCGTCTTGATAATTATCCAAACTTCATATTCCATTACCATAACTTACAGCAAGTTATATCCTTTAAACACTTTCCATTTCAGCAGCATAGGTCTTATCTACAAATTGAACATGTTGTTGTAAATGCATATAGTTGCTTTCTTGAATGGAAGGAGCCCACACACATAGCAACTTTCTAGCTCTAGAAAACGCCACATAACCTACACGTGCTTCTTCTATTTCTTCATTTTTTTCAAGCCACTCCATGAGCTGAGATTCGTATTCAGCCATTACCAATACACATTCCGCTTCTTGACCTTTTGCATCATGAATGTTTAAAACAGATCCTTCACTTTCAGAAAAGTTCCCTTGCAGCTCTACTTGCTCTATGAGATGGGATAACATGGTACTCTTTGATGCTTTAACTTGATTCTTCCATTTGTAATTAAGCATATTTAGTTTTTTTCCTATAGATTTACCATACAGTTTTTTTGACTCTTCCATCAGAAATTTTTTCAGTACTACAAACAGCTCTTCCACCGATGTGTCTGTTAGTACCAGGCTATCTAAAAATTGAAGCGTAAAGATCTGCAATTTCTTCCACATAAACATACTATATCCAATTTCAACTAGTGCAATATAATTAGGATGTTCATTAAAAAATAAGTAGCTAAAGGCTTCACTCATTCTTTCAACAGCTCTGTCAAATTCATTTCTCCGCTTATACGAGATAGCCAATATGAAATTTTGCAAAATTTGAAAGCGACGATAATGCTCTTTTGATGCTAGTCTAAATGATAGACACACCGAACAGAGAGTTTATACTAAAAACAAATAAACAAGTTCGAGGTGTC
>NZ_JAEHBI010000161.1:0-1361 GCF_016483705.1 Bacillus cereus group sp. N6 | reverse complement strand
AATGGCATGACTCCGTATCAGTATTCAAAATCAATTGCGTAATCTAATTGATGTTCCAGTTTTTCTTGACCAGGTCATTTTAGCGAGAATCCGTTACTTGTAATGGATTCTCTAATTAGAATGTGAGAGAATTAGGTTCATTGAAAAAATAAAAAAGAACGGTTCTATTGGCATAGTCCGTCCTTTGAAAAGGGAATAATGACAGTTATTCTTTCTTATTATACACAAAAATACTGAAAATTAAATCTATTATATATTGAGAAAATGCTCATCCTAAAAAGGAAGGTTATTTTTATGAATAAAGGTGATGCAATTTTAAGGTTGCTATCAGAAATCAAGTTGGAGCTTAAAGACGCAAAAGAACAAATAGCGAAAATGCAAACAAAGTTAGATACATTAGAACAACAAAATCAGGTAAAGAACAAAATAGAGCGAAAGAAGCAACAAACAAAACCTGATAAAAAAGATAAACGAGATTGGAAATACCCAGCTAAACTGAAATGAAAATTGTACAGGACTAAGATCATACAGAAAAAGTGAGGTGATAGGTACATGAATAAAGAAGAATTTGAGGATACCTTGCAAAATTTTTCTTTCTTCTTATCTAGTCGTGGAAGGAAGTCATCCACAATTAAACGATATGTCTATGATATTGAGGACTTTGGAAGATGGCTGCAAACATCGAATCGTTTTCAAGAAAAGAACTTCTGGAACAAGATAGATAAAAAAGATTTTGAAGCCTATTTTCAGGAACTCATATATAAACGAAAGTATGGGGAGAAAACCATTCATCGAAT
Organism: Bacillus cereus group sp. N6; assembly: GCF_016483705.1. Classification (NCBI taxonomy): domain Bacteria; kingdom Bacillati; phylum Bacillota; class Bacilli; order Caryophanales; family Bacillaceae; genus Bacillus; species Bacillus cereus group sp. N6. Next base: position 564 of record NZ_JAEHBI010000161.1, on the reverse strand, counting down.
TGCAGTGGTGTTAAAGAAATTGTATCAGTTTTTAGAAATTCCTAGTCCTATTGTAGAAATGAAGGGAATCACTCCACCGAATCGGGCCCTACGCAAAGAAGACTTTATTACGGAAGAGGAAGAAAAAAAGCTGAAATACATCCTTTCTTCACCTGAAGGATTGTCAGAGGAACAACTTTCCGTTCGACCACTTCTCATAGATCGAAATATGTCTATTGTATCGCTTCTTTCGGATTATGGGCTTACACTGCAAGAACTCGTAGCGTTACAGATGCAACATGTGCATTTTGGAGAGAACACGATTACAGTTGTACATAGCAAGGGGAAGGAACGAAACATCATTTTAGAAGAAGAGGATAAAATACGTTTATTTACGTACTATAAAACGATACCGGAACCCGTTCGTCCTAGATATCATAGTACGGATCCATTATTCGTTGCATTTGATTTTAAACGAGGCACATTTCGCTGGGTGTATGACAATGATGGTTCTGTTGCAAAGTTTGAACAAAACTAAGTACGTTTATAAACTACGGTTATCGTTTAAGAAATTTTGAATAATTG
>NZ_JAEHBI010000016.1:0-99105 GCF_016483705.1 Bacillus cereus group sp. N6 | reverse complement strand
TACTCAGTATTTACAAATGAGAGGCATATGAAACTAGTAAAATTAAAAAAGCTTCCGTGAGGAAGCTGAGTAGTTACTAAAATTTGTCGTTCCATTTACAATTCCCATTACTTTCGTAATAAGATCTGAAGAAAGTCCTTCTACGATACTTCGTAAAATCGGAATCCCTCCGGCTACACTTGCTTCATAAAACAAATCTGCTTTATTATCTTTTGCTACCGCTAAGAGTTCCGCCCCATGTAACGCCATTAAATCTTTATTGGCAGTCACAACATGCTTCCCGCTCTGTAAGGCTTGCAAAATATATGCTTTTGCATCATCAATGCCACCCATCACTTCGATGACAACGTCAATATTTGGATTATCTAAAATTTCATTTGCATCTTGTGTTAATAGAGTAGAAGGTACCTCTACTTCTCTCTCTTTTTCAATATTTTGTACTAGTACTTTCGTTACTTTTACAGGACAACCTACTTGGTGGATAAGTCGCTCTTGATGATCTGTAATGATACGAACTACACCACTCCCAACTGTCCCAAGACCTAATAAACCAACTTGAATTTCTTTCATAATACTGTCCACCCCTCAAAAATTGTGTTTAGATGAAATTATATGAGTAAAAAATCTGAAAAACAATGTTTTTTGAACATTCGGAAAAATATGAGTTAATCTTTACAAAGAAAACGTTGCCACGTGTTACACAATCTTTTTTTATAATACATAAGGGGTTTCTTGATACACGTAATAATTCAGCCAATTAGAGAATAATAGATTCCCATGGCTTCTCCACCTTACAAGTGGTTTCTCATTTGGATTATTATGCTTAAAATAATTTTTCGGCACATCAATATTTAACCCTTTTTGGCGGTCCCGTTCGTATTCTTGCTTTAACGTATCACAACTATATTCACTATGCCCGAGCGCAAACACTTGCCTTCCTTCTTGCCCAATGACAAGGTGAACACCTGCTTCCTCAGAATTTGCTAATAATGTTAAGTCTGTCACCTTTCTAATATCACTCTCTCGTACTTCTGTATGACGAGAATGCGGGGCAAAAAACAATTCATCAAACCCTTGTAACAATTTCACATGTTGCTCACGAACTTCATGTTCAAATACACCGAACATTTTTTCCTTAAGAGGATACTTTGGAACACCATAATGATGATACAAGCCAGCCTGTGCCCCCCAGCAAATATGAAGCGTAGATGTTACATTCTTTTTTGAATACTCCATAATACGTTTAAGCTCTTCCCAATAATCTACCTCTTCAAAAGAAAGAGTTTCAACTGGTGCTCCTGTAATAATAAGTCCATCAAATTTCTCATTCTCAATATCACGAAATGTTTTATAGAAACTCGTTAAATGGTCCTGCGCTACATTGCGAGACAAATGTGATTCCATATGAAGTAGGTGAACATCTAATTGCAACGGTGTGTTGCCAATTAAACGAAGTAATTGCGCTTCTGTTTCTTGCTTTGTAGGCATTAAATTTAAGATAGCAATTTTCAATGCCCGGATATCTTGTGTTTCTGCTCGCTCCTTCGTCATTACAAAAATATTTTCCTTCTGCAACACTTTGCGAGCTGGTAAATCTCTATCAATTATGATCGGCATGTTCTTTGCCTCCGACTAGCGCTGCTTCTAAATCTGCAATAATATCAGAAACATCTTCTATACCAACCGATAAACGAATTAAATCTGATGTAACTCCAGCTAGACGCTGATCTTCAGCACTTAATTGTCTATGCGTTGTGCTAGCAGGATGTATAACACAAGTTCGTGCATCCGCTACATGCGTTACGAGAGTTGCTAGTTTTACATTTGCGATAAATTCTTTCGCTGCTTCTAATCCGCCCTTAATGCCGAATGTTAAAACACCACTAGCACCTTTTTTCAAATACGTTTGTGCTAACGAGTAATTTTCATTGCTATCTAATCCCGGATAATTCACCCATTCAATACGTTCATGGTTAGCAAGCCACTTAGCAACTGCGAGAGCATTTTCACTATGACGCTCCATTCTTAAATGTAGCGTTTCTAAGCCGATATTGCTAATATACGCATTGAATGGGCTCATACAGTTTCCATAGTCTCTTAATAATTGAACACGTGCCTTCACAATATACGCTGCTGCACCAAAATTTTGAACGTAACTTACGCCGTGATAACTTGGATCCGGTTCAACAAGTTCAGGATATTTCCCATTTGTCCAATCAAAGTTCCCTCCGTCAATGACAATGCCGCCTAAAGAGCTTGCATGACCATCAATATATTTCGTCGTAGAATGAACGATAATATTTGCTCCGTGCTCAAATGCTTGGCATAAATAAGGAGTTGCTAATGTATTATCCACGATAAAAGGTACTTCTAACTCTTTCGCTGCATCTGAAAATTCTTTGAAATTTAAAACGTTCATCGCTGGATTTCCTAACGACTCTGCATAAACAAGTTTCGTCTTATCATTAGCAAGGGCCACAATTTCATCAGCACTTAAATTCGGATTAAAGAACGTAACGTCAATACCAAGCTTACGCAAACTTACTCCAAATAAATTAAACGTTCCGCCATAAACTGTGGAAGAACAAAGCAAGTGGTCTCCGCTACTACAAATATTTAAAACAGCAAGCATAATAGCAGCCTGCCCAGAAGCCGTTGCAACAGCTCCTACACCACCCTCTAAATCCGCTAACTTTTGCTCAAATGCAGCTAAAGTAGGATTTCCAATACGCGTATATATATATCCTTCTGCCTCTAAATTAAATAGCGCTGCTAAATCATCTGAAGTATCGTATTTATACGTTGTACTTTGATAAAGTGGCAAAACACGCGGTTCACCATTCTTTGGTGTATAGCCACCTTGCACACAAATTGTTCCTTTTCCCCATGATTCTCCCATCTCTCATTCTCCTTTCTTTTATACAAAATAAAAAACTGCTCCTTTCCTGAAAACAAGAAAGGAGCAGTTTGAAAACACGCTCTAAAGGCTCTTTCTTATCTTTCAGGATTATTACCTGCAGGATTTGGCACAATTCCGTTATACGGCTGTTGCCAAGGTTTCATCGGGCCTGTCCCTCCACCTTTTCTTGATAAGACTATGCAATTACCGTTGATTTTATAGCAATAATTTCCTAATGTCAAACAGTTTTTCTGAATGTTCTAAATTAAATACAAAGAATTTGACATGCATAACAAAAGAAATATATTCCATATCCATTTGAAAAAGACCTTTTAAAACCCACGATTACTATATAAAATTAAGTAAGTAGTTTAACTGTATACATTTCAAATTCTCACGAGACCTCAATATATTGAATAAGCCCACCTCTCAAAAAGATACTATACATATTCCTTTCACAGTAGCATATTTAATCCTTTCGACATTAAAACTTACATAACGGAGGTATAACATGACAAACACAAAGGACATGCACTATATACTCGTCCTATACGGCATTCTTTTAGGCTCTATAGTAGGAGCTACAGTCTGGCTATTTTTAGTTACAATAAATATCGGCATTCACTTTATTTGGGGATACTTACCTACTATTTTCTCTTCTCCCCCGTATTACACTATTTGTGTAACAACTATCGGTGGTATTCTCGTTGGTTTAACCCAAAAATACTTCGGCATATATCCACGTCTTATGCCGGAAGTGATGGGTGAATATAAAAAAACTGGTAGAATTGAATACCGTTTTGTACATAAAGCTACTTTAACTGCGATTATCGTTTTAATATTTGGAGCTAGCTTAGGTCCCGAAGCAGCACTTGTTGGAATTATCGGTGGACTTTGTACATGGGTAGGGGATCGCTTTACATTTGCCTTAAAAGGAATGAACGAACTAACAGAGGTTGGAATTGGCGCTACTTTAAGTGTAATTTTTAACGCGCCATTATTCGGTTATTTAGCTCCAAATGAAAATGAGGGTGAGCAAATTAACGAATTTTCTAAAGGAAAAAAAGCAATTGTATATTTAGCTACCACTTTCGCTGGCTTTTCCGTTTATTTATTACTTAGTAAATTCGATAATCGCGGATCCTTTATCGTTGATTTTGGGGAAGGTTCCCTTTCTCTTAATGAATGGATCGCCTTTCTACCACTCGCTAGTATTGGTGCTATAGTTGGTTTCTTTTATTTCAAATTTGAATTCACATTAGAGAAATTAATCCATCCCTTCAGGGAATACAAACTATCACTTGGAATTATCGGTGGTATTTTATTAGGAATTACAGGAACTTTTCTCCCGTACACGTTATTCTCAGGAGAACACCAATTAAAAGATTTAGTCGTTGAATGGAGTCATTTATCTTTCTGGGTACTACTTCTTTCAGGTGTTTTAAAATTATGTATTACTGCCGTTTGTTTAAATACAGGTTGGCGCGGTGGACATATTTTCCCAATTATATTTGCTGGATCTAGTATCGGATATGCTATAGCTTCCATTGTCCCGATAGATCCAATCGCTTCGGTAGCCATCGTCACGACAGCAATTTCAAGCTATGCATTAAGAAAACCAATTGCTATAACATTACTATTACTCATGTTTTTCCCGCTCAATTTACTATTACCGATGCTTGGAGCGGCAGCGATTGGTAATGCATTTCCACTTCCTAAAAATAACGAAGCTGCAAACGAATAAAAATAGGCAGTAGGGACAAAAGTTCCACTGCCTATTTTTATTACACACGTTGCTTCAATAACGCGTATAACTCTTCAAAATTTTGTACTTCATATGTTGGCACAATCTCGCTATTATTTGATTTCTTTTCTGGATTAAACCAACAAGTATCAATTCCCGCTACATATCCACCTTTCATATCAGCACTTAACGAATCCCCAATAATGAGCCCTTCTTCAGGGGAAAAATTAGGAATTCGTTCAAAAACATAATCAAAATACTCTTTCATCGGCTTTTGGAATCCCGTATCTTCAGAAACGAAAATATCTTTAAACAAGGCATGTAATCCTGCATTACGTAAACGTTTATCTTGCGTCTTAGAAATACCGTTTGTCACTATATATAAATCGTACTCACTTTGAATTTGACTTATAAATTCAAACGCACCTTGCATAAGTTGGTCTCCTTCTTCTAAGTAGCTACGATAATTATTTTCGAATAATACTCCATCTACTTCTTCCCCGTACTCTTTAAACAAAATTGAAAACCGCGTATTTACAACTTCATCACGGTTCATTTCACCTTCCTCAAAAGCATCCCAAAGACTTTTATTAATTTTTTTATAGTGCCCTTCAACCTCGCTAGTTAGAGGAATCCCTTTCTCTTCAAACAGCATACGTAACGCCATTTTCTCCGCCTTCTGAAAATCTAACAATGTATCATCTACATCAAATAGCAATGTTTTATATTTTTTCATAAGCCCTTCACACTCTCTTTTCTACAAAAACAAATTTACGTAAATCGTATCATTCCTTCTTGTAAACATAATAGGAGATATCTCATACTAAACATGAGGTGAAAATATGAAAGTCAGCAAAAATAGCGAAGAAATCTCTCATTACATGCAAACTTACAACGTCCATACTCTTTTTTCTTTTAATGTCTTACCGTATGCTGAACTACATTCCTTTCAAAAGAGAGAAAGGATATGTAATGAAGGCGTTGATGTTCCTTATCTTTATTACTTAATTTCCGGAAAAGCGAAAATATATATGAGTCACAAAAACGGGAAGGTCTCCTTAATTAACTTTATTCAAGCACCTTCGTTCATTGGAGAATTAGGGTTAATTGGCGTTGAATCCGTTACGAAAACGGTGGAAGTGATTGAAGATTGTATGTGCTTAGCGCTCCCTCTTAAAGATTGTCAGCATCTTTTATTGCAAGATGCTACCTTTCTACAGAAACTATGTAAATTTATCGGCGAAAAAACAATTAGCCGAACAGAAAGTTACGCCAAAAACAATAGTTATCCGTTCGAAAATCGATTAGCGGCTTTTATTCTATTAACAGAACAAAATAACAGTTATACAGAAAAACATACCGAGGCTTCGGAATACTTAAATGTCAGCTACCGCCATCTTTTATACGTATTAAACCAGTTTTGCCAGCAAAATTACTTAAAAAAAGACGGAAGAACCTATTACATACAAGATCGAATTCAATTAGAAAAACTGGCTGATGAACTTAAAATATAAAAAAGTAGCATTAACGTTTACCTGTTAATGCTACTTTTTTCGAGTGACGATTCGATTTTCAATTAAAATTTACTTGCCACTTTAGCTGCTTCTTCAAGACCAGCTGTAATGATTTCTTCTGCTTTATCTGGGAATTGGTTATGTCCTTCAATAACTACTGTTTCCATATTTGTTGCACCGAAGAAGCCCATCATGCTTGCTACATATTTAACAGCCATTTCTACTTCAGCTGCTGGACCTTCAGAATATACGCCGCCGCGCGCGTTTAATAATGCAATCTTCTTATCTCCAATTAGACCAACTGGACCTTCTGGCGTATATTTAAACGTTTTGCCAGCTCGGTTTAAATAATCAATATATGTGTGTAGCACTGCTGGAATCGTTAAGTTCCATAATGGGAAACCGAAAACGACTTTATCAGCTTCTAAAAATTGATTTAAATACTTATCAGCAACTGCTACTGCTTTTGCTTCCTCTTCAGTTAAATCAAATCCTTTACCTGCTTTGAATGTACCATTAATCATATCTACGCCTACATATGGTAATTCTTCTTTATATAAATCAAGTTCTACTACTGTATCATTTGGATGTGCTTCTTTATAGTTTGCTAAAAATGCCTCGTATAATTTCACACTAACTGCTTGTTCCGCTGGGCGGTTGTTTGCTTTTACAAATAAAACTGTTGCCATTGTTTTTCCTCCTAGTACTCACTCTTCTGTTGTTATATGCTTTCAAAAAAGGTATCCCTTGTAATTGTTGTTTTGTTGCTTACAAACATATTTTATCTTTATATCAAGACAATTTCGTCCTCACATAGACGTATTTTTCCATAAAAAAAGTCCACCTTCTAAAGGCGAACTAGGTCTTACGACTTTTGTCTTATACAATTCCATTTTTCACTGCATATAATGCTGCTTGCGTGCGATCAGATAAATTCAACTTACTCAAAATACTACTTACATGAGCTTTTACCGTTTTTTCTGTAATAACTAAAACAGAAGCGACCTCTTTATTACTCATTCCTTTCGCTAATAGCTGCAACACTTCATTTTCTCTCGCCGTTAGCACATCCACTTGAATAGAAGGTTCTTCTTCCTTTTCTTCCACAGGTAATGTTTGAGAGAGAAGAGTATTTGCTATATCTGGATGTAATTGAATATTACCTTTATATGCGCTTCGAATAGCTTCAACAAGCTGATCGGGTTCTACATCTTTTAAAATATACCCACTTGCCCCCGCCCTTAACGCTGGTAAAACATGCGCCTGATCAGAAAAGCTAGTTAATACAATTACTTTCACATTTGGATATTCTTTTTTGATGCACGCCGTCGCCTCGACACCATCCATTTCGGGCATATATAAATCCATTAATACAACATCAGGATTCGTCTCCCCTACTTTCACTAACGCTTCTTTCCCATTATTTGCTTCTCCAACTAACGCTAAATCTTCCTGTGTACTTAAGAAAAATGCTAATCCTTTTAAAACAACTGTATGATCATCAACTAACAATACTTTTATTTTCACAAACTTCCCTCATTTTCACATCATAATGGTACATTTACTTTTACACTTGTTCTTTTCTTATCACTTACAATTTTAATTGTTCCACCGACTAATTCTACTCTTTCGCGCATCGTAGTCATACCGAGTGATTTCTTCTCTTTTATATCCTTCTCTACAAAGCCGTTTCCTTGATCGACTATTTCTAATGATACATTCTTCTCCGTCACTTTGAAATAAATCGCCGCTTCTCTGACATTCGCATGTTTACTTACGTTATTTAAAGCTTCTTGTCCAATTCGCCATAACGCTTCCTCTACTACGCGTGGCAAATCACGAACACCTGTAACTTGTTCCCGAATTTTCAATCCCAAACTTTCACCATATTGTTTTAAAGCTGGTAATAGTCCTTTCTCTAATCCCGCTGGACGTAGTTGCCAAATTAACGTCCTCATTTCTTTTAAAGCACCTTGCGATAACTCACGTATCTCATGCAAAGACTGATCTACCTTTTCGTTTTTCCCCTTTAAGACGGCTTCGGCACCTTTCGTCATAAAAGTTAATGAAAACAACTTTTGTGAAACAGAATCATGCAAATCTCTAGCTAAACGATTACGTTCTTCCAGTCGTACAAGTTCTCGGCGCTTTTCATTTAACCTTAAGTTCTCTATCATTAACGATATATGATTGGCTAACGCCTGTACTACATCTATCGTATTTATATCAAATTCTCCATTATTCGAACTTACACTTAGTACGCCAAATATATGATCTTGAATATGTATGGGAATGGCAATAACCGCACGATTAGGATGTACGATATTCCCAACCTGACTCTTTAACAAAACAGGCTCTTCTTTTTTCAGAGCTTCCTGTGCCGCTGACTTCAAATCCTCTTGTATCTCATCTATCTTACATGAGGCTCTTACAGCAAGTTCATTTTCTTCTCTAATAAAGAATACAACTTGCTCCCATAAAAATAACTTCCCTATTTGCTTTACAATCTCCTCTGGCAATGCATTAAATTTATGAATCGTCCTTAAAGCTTGAATAAAGCGGTCTAACTTTACATAATAATGAGCCCTTCTCTTTTCATTTTCATACAATTTTGTACGTTTTAATGCTGTTCCAATTTGGAAAGCAACTGATTGTAATAGCACTAACTCTTCTTCAGAAAAATGCGTTTTACCTGGACTAGCCACATTTAATACGCCAAATTCATCTCCCCCCGCTTTTAGCGGCACTGTCGCATGATGCACAATCCCTTCTGTATCTCCCCAGTTATATTCAATCGCATTATTAATTCTCTTACATTCAATAATATTAACGGCTTTCTCTAGTTTCCCTTCCACAAATCGGTGTAAACACCAACAATTCCCCTCACACATCGGTCGTTTATTTTCAAATCTTAATCCCTCTGGTAATTGATAATCAATTAATTTTGTATATCTGCCATTTTCATCCGCAAGAAATATCCATCCTGTCGTTAAACCTGTTACATTCAACAGTTTTTCCAACACAGCTTGCAGCACATGATATGTATCATTTGAGGTGTTCAACGTCTCTGCAATCTCTTTTAATATAACTAATTCATTTGTACGATTCTCTTGAAACATAATTCGTCTCCTACATACAAGATTTTAAATCGCCCCTAAAGTAAATCATCTACTTTTCACTTTGTACTTATTCGTAACATTGATATAATGGTGAAAACATAGTTTTCATTATATCACTTGAGGGGGATTTCATAATGACATTAAATAAAGCACTTACTATCGCTGGTTCTGACACAAGTGGCGGTGCTGGTATACAAGCAGATTTAAAAACATTCCAAGAACTTGGTGTATACGGAATGACATCTCTTACGACAATCGTAACGATGGATCCACATAACGGTTGGGCACATAACGTATTCCCAATCCCAGCTTCTACATTAAAACCACAATTAGAAACGACAATTGATGGTGTTGGAGTAGATGCTTTAAAAACAGGTATGCTTGGATCAGTAGAAATTATTGAAATGGTTGCTGAAACAATCGAAAAACATAATTTCAAAAATGTAGTAGTGGACCCTGTTATGGTATGTAAAGGTGCTGATGAAGCATTACATCCTGAAACGAACGATTGCTTACGTGACGTTCTTGTTCCAAAGGCATTAGTTGTAACACCAAACTTGTTTGAAGCTTACCAATTAAGTGGCGTAAAGATTAGTTCTCTTGAAGACATGAAAGAAGCAGCAAAAAAAATCCACGCTTTAGGTGCGAAATACGTCCTAATTAAAGGCGGTAGCAAGCTTGGTACGGAAACTGCAATCGACGTCCTATATGATGGAGAAACATTCGATCTTCTAGAATCAGAAAAAATTGATACGACAAATACACACGGCGCAGGTTGCACATATTCTGCTGCAATTACAGCAGAACTTGCAAAAGGAAAAACTGTGAAAGAAGCAGTAAAAACTGCTAAAGAATTTATCACAGCTGCTATCCGTTATTCATTCAAGATCAACGAATACGTAGGCCCAACACATCACGGTGCATATCGTAAATTCGTTGCATCAAAAGAACTTGTCTAACATATAAATGAAAACACCCACAGAGTTTATATATTTCCTCTCTGTGGGTGTTTTTTTATAAGCTCTTCTGGTCATCTTATCTTTAAGATGCAGAACTAACCTGATTTCTACCATTTCTTTTGGAGTAATATAATGCATCATCAGCAGCTTGAATAAATCGCTCTGGTGATTCTTCATACACTGAAATTCCTACTGAAACTGTAATTTTTATTTTAGTTCCATTTAGCAATTGAAATGGATGGTTTTCAACAGCCGTGCGAACTTTTTCCCCCATACGCATTCCATAAGCTAATCCTTTCTGCGGTATCAAAAGCGCAAACTCTTCCCCACCCTTTCGAAAAGCCAAATCTGGAAACATTGAAACTTCTCGTAAAATATGCCCCATTTGTTTTAATACTTCATCTCCCGCAGGATGCCCATACGTATCATTTACACACTTAAAGTGATCAATATCTATAAGTAGTAAACAAAGTGAATCATTTTTCATACGCTTATTACCAATATGACGATTCATCTCTAAATCAAACTGTCTTACGTTTCCTAAACCTGTCAGTGCATCTATCGTTGCGTATTGCTTCATCGTTTGAAATAACTCATTGGATTGCAATACATAATTTGCGCTTATAAATGTGATATATGCTGCAACACCACTACAAACTAAATATAATGCTACTATAGACATATCCTTAAATAAAATAGAAAGTGGAACCGTTAAAATAGATAAACTATATACATTAAACCAGATCCATCTTTTAAATATAGAAGCTTTCATCCGCCAAATGAAAATAATTCCAAAACCTATCAATACAATTGTATAACAAGCCAATTCAGAGGCTAAAGAGTACTCAGTAAAAAATAATCGGGTAATTAATATAATAGTAACTGTTATACTGCTAGCTATCGGACCTCCAATTATAATTGCCAAAATAACAGCTAAATAACGTAGATCCAACATAATATCTTCAATATGTACACCAAAATGCATCAACAGTACACTTAATATTCCAGTAAGAATACCTACTACACATTTCTGCCAAAAAGAGAACCCTCCTTTTAACGGTTTATCTCTTAAAAGCTGACCTCCAACAAAAATAAAGGAAAGAATAATTGTTGTGTTTACAAATAAGTCCCTTAACATAAAATAATCTCCCTACTTTTCTATCTATCCCTTTCCTTATTTTATTGTATACGAAATACCTATAATTCCCAAAGCTTTTTATTTATTTTTTGCTGTTCCACGTGAAACAGCAAAAAATAAAAAAGGACGAAAACTCGCCCTTTTCCTCAACAACACCTTGATATCTTTCCACCCTTTGCATTAAATCTAGCTTCTTGCGCTTCTGCAAAAAACTGTTTTTGACATACCACTTCTTCTTCTGGATGATGCTTTTTCATATGCTCTACATATGTTTCATAGCTTGGTACCCCAACGAGTAAACTAATAAAGTGTTTCCTTTTTCCCCATACTTTCCGTAGTCGTTTAAGCATAATAGTTCCTCGACTCACTTTCATCTCTAGAAATATATGGTGCCTCTTTTAGCGGCATCGGCTTATTTCTTAATACTTGAATCCAAATTCGAATCGCAGAAATTAATACAGCGATTACAACTATCATAAAAATTCCACAAAGCGCTGCATCAATATAATCATTGAAAATAATTTGTTTCATTTGAGCGACATTTTTAGCTGGTGCTAACACTTTCCCCTCATCTAATGCTCCCTGAAACACCTTTGCATGAGATAGAAATCCTATTTTAGGATTTTCATGAAATAGCTTTTGATAACCCGCTGTCATCGTTACAATAAGCAATCCGACAGTTGGAATAAGTGTCACCCAAACATATGCCTTTTTCCCCATTTTGAACAAAATTGTCGTTCCAAGTAATAATGCAATACCTGCTAACATTTGATTTGCAATACCGAAAAGTGGCCATAATGTATTAATTCCACCAAGCGGATCAACTACCCCTTGGTATAAGAAATAACCCCATCCTAATACGCATAACGTTGTAGCTATCACATTCGCTAATGTAGAATCCGTTTTCCCAAATGGCTTATATACATGTCCTAAAATATCTTGAATCATAAATCGGCCTACACGCGTTCCAGCATCAATTGTTGTTAAAATGAATAGAGCTTCAAAGAGGATTGCAAAATGATACCAAAAGGCCATCATGGCTGTTCCACCTATTACTTGTGAGAAAATATACGCCATACCTATCGCTAACGTTGGTGCACCACCTGTGCGTGATAAAATCGTTTGCTCTCCAACGTTTACAGCGAGATCTTTTAGTTCATTTGGTGTAATAGCAAATCCCCATGAGGAAATAACTTGAGCTGCCTGCGAGACATCCGTACCGATAAGCGCTGCGGGACTATTAATCGCAAAATAAGTTCCTGGTGTTAATACACAAGCTGCAATCATCGCCATCGCAGCTACAAATGATTCCATTAACATTGCCCCATAACCGATTGGCTGTGCGTGTCCCTCTTGTTCAATCATCTTTGGTGTCGTACCTGATGAAACGAGAGCATGGAATCCAGACACCGCACCACAAGCAATTGTAATAAATAAGAACGGGAATAAGTTTCCAGAGAAAACAGGACCTGTTCCATCGATAAATTTCGAAACTGCTGGCATTTGTAAATCTGGTGCTACAATTAAAATACCAATTGCTAATCCAACAATTGTTCCGACTTTTAAAAATGTGCTTAAATAATCACGTGGTGCTAAAAGCATCCAAACTGGTAAGGCCGATGCGATAAATCCATATACAATAAGCATAATAGCAATCGTTTCACCGCTAAACGTGAACATGCTTGCAAGCGTTGGATGCTCTGCTACATACTGTCCCCCAATAAGAGACAGTATAAGTAGAATAATTCCGATTACTGACCCTTCACCAACCCGGCCAGGCCTAATGTAGCGCATGTACACTCCCATTAAAATAGCAATAGGAATCGTTGCTGCTATTGTAAACATTCCCCAAGGACTTCCGACAAGCGCCTTTACTACCACTAATGCTAATACCGCTAATAAAATAATCATAATGCCTAAAATGCCTATCATTGCAATAAGCCCTGTAACAGGACCGATCTCATCTTTAATCATTTCTCCTAAAGATTTACCATTCCGTCTCATCGAAGCAAATAAAATTACAAAATCTTGTACAGCTCCAGCGACAACTACCCCAACAATAATCCATATTGTCCCTGGTAAATATCCCATTTGCGCTGCCAAAATCGGTCCTACTAAAGGGCCTGCCCCAGCAATTGCTGCAAAATGGTGCCCAAATAATACCCACTTATTTGTCGGAACATAATCTTTTCCATCGTTTAATGTATGGGCTGGCGTTTGCCGATTATTATCTAAACCAAATACCTTTCTCGCTATAAATCTACTATAAAAGCGGTAAGCAACTGCATACACACATACCGCAGCTACTAAGAGCCACACGGCATTAATAGTTTCACCTTGTGATAAAGCTATTACACCAAAAGCACCTGCGCCTACTGCTGCAATAACTCCCCATAGTAAAATCGACTTCAATGTTTTCACATACAATCCCCCCAATACTATCGCTTAGTGGGATTGTACTAAATTTTCTGAATATTTAATTTGAATCCTCCTTATCATGAAGGATTTTTAGTTTATCATGTTAAAAAATTCGCATTACCTACTATAATTCAATCTTATTTCGAAGTCGTTTCACATAATTACGACTAACTGGAATCGGTTGCTCATCATATTTATCTAAATACAGATTATATGTGCCATTATAATAAGGTTTTAGTTCTTGTACATATGACATATTAATTAAATAACTTTTATGCACACGTAAAAAATCATATACATTTAGCTTATTTTCCAGCTCTTGAAGTGTATATGTTGAAATATACTGATTATTTGTTGTATAAATTGAAACCGTTTTGTTTTCCTTATTTTTGCTTACATATACAATATCTTCAGGGAAAATATACCGAATTCCCTCTTGACCTTCTATCGGTAGTTTTCGCAAATAACTCTTTGCTTTCTCGCCTTGCTCTTTACACATTCTATATAAAAGGAATTGCAAATCTTCCTCACGAAATGGGCGTAGTAAATAATAAAATGCTTGAAACCGAAATGCCGTAATCGACTCTTCTATATCTTCACCCATAAAAATCAATTTCGTATAACAATTTACTTCCCGTAATAAACTCGCATATTCAAAACCAGTTCCATCTAGTAATTTTGAGTTCAAGAAAACAAAATCTGGTGTATGCTTTTTCATGATCAATAATGATTCTGTTCCCGTATTCGCTTCAAAACATTCTACATTCCTTATATTTTCAGTAAATTTTTCAGCTAAACTTCTTCGCTCTTCTGCTTCTTCCATGATCAGTAAAATTTTCATTTCTTCAACCACCTAATTCTTTTGTCCATATGTCTTGTTGTATACATTCGCTTTTATAAGAAACATTCCCTTTTTCTTACTATACCATTATTTATCTAAAAAAACAGAAAAAAGGAAACCACAACGGTTCCCCCTACCCTTTCATTCCATTATTTGTAGGAAGTAACACCCACTGAATGCGAAGAAATGATTGTTACTTCCCCAAAAACACAATTGGTGCTGGCTAATAATCAGTGGGGATAAATCCCTCACCGATTAAACTTTCACCTTATATTAATTCTCGTTGCTTCGTTTCTTGCCCAAGTACAATTACAGCAACTACGCCAATTAAAATTGATCCACAGAAAATCGTAAATATTAGTGATAGTGAAGCCTGTGAAGCAACTAAATATCCTACTAATAGCGGCCCAAGAATACCACCAATACGACCGAATGCTGCTGCCATCCCTGCACCTGTACCACGAATAACCGTTGGATACTGTTCCGGTGTATAAGCGTATAATGCACCCCAAGCACCTAAATTAAAGAAGGATAGTAACATGCCTGCTACGATTAATATCGTTAATGACTCTGCCACTCCAAACAAGTAAGCACTACATGCTGTACCGATTAAATACGTAACTAAAACGAACTTACGACCAAGTCGTTCAATAAACCAAGCAGCCGTGAAATATCCTGGCAATTGAGCTAACGTCATAATAAGTACGTACTGAAAACTTTTTATTAAACTAAATCCTTTTAATACCATTACACTAGGTAACCAAAGGAACATCCCATAGTAAGAAAAGACAACAGAAAACCATAGAATCCATAACATAATTGTTGCCTTACGATATTCACCAGACCAAACTAACTTTACATTTTCGATAACAGATGGTCTTTTTTCAGCCTTTTGAAATTTGGGAGAATCCGGTAAATTCCATCTTAAATATAAAGCATATAGTGCCGGAACCGCGCTCAATACCATTGCAACTTCCCAACCATATTTCGGAATAACAAAATACGAGATAAGGGCTGCAATTAGCCATCCACCTGCCCAAAAGCTTTCTAATAGCACAACTATTTTGCCACGTTCATGCGCTTCAACGCTCTCTGATACTAATGTAGATGCGACTGGAAGCTCTCCGCCAAGCCCCATACCAATTAAAAATCGTAAAACAAGGAACATCGCAAGTGTCGTCGTTAAAGCAGTTAAACCACTACCGATAGAAAATAGTAATAATGTAATAATAAAGACTGATTTCCGCCCTATTTTATCTGATAGTATTCCAAAAACGAGCGCTCCGACTGCCATACCAATCGAATTAACGCTGCCTATCCAGCCCATTTCTTGCGTACTTAATCCCCAATCTTTTTGCAGTGCTACCATTACAAATGAAAGCATTCCAACATCCATTGCATCAAATAACCATCCAAGCCCTGCTATACCAAGTAGCTTTCGCTTCGAAATTTCTTTCACCTTGCCCACAAGAAGTCCTCCTTACACAGCTGTCTTTACACATCATTTTACATGTGTGAATTGTATAAGTAAAATACTTTCGTTCAAAAAATTCTCCTTCATCATTCCCCAAAAGTAAAATACTTATCACACTATTTGAGGGCAGTAAGACTCCTACCTCAAAATTCAGCTGAAACAAAAAGGTTAAATTGAAGACCAACTGCCATTAAACGTCCAATTGGTGAGAGTTAACCATCAGTGGTGGATGAGCAAAACCTCACTTTATTAAAAATGACCAAATAAAAAAGTAGCGATATTCCGCTACTTTTTCGAACGCATGACTTCTTTTAAAAATTCCGCTAATACTAACTGACGACGCCAGCGCGTTGGATTACTACACAATCTATAAAACCACTCTAAGTTAATCGCTTGAATCCATTTTGGTGCACGTTTTACCTCTCCAGCCCATACATCTAAACTTCCGCCCACTCCAACAGCCATCTTCGTTTCTAAACGATGCTTATTAGTTTGGATAAAATTCTCTTGTCTTGGGAAACCAAGCGCGACAAGTAATAAATCTGGTTTTGCTTCTTGAATGCGAGAAACGATACTCTCTTCTTCTTCTTGTTTAAAGTACCCATCTTGTGTACCCACAATAGATACAGCTGAATATGTCTTCGTTAAATGATCTGCTGCAGCTTGTACAACATGCGGTTTTGCACCAAGTAAGAAAACAGATACCGGTTTATTCTCCTCTGATAACTTTGCAAATAGATTACACATTAAATCAAAACCTGCTACACGTTCCTTTACAGGTGTACCTAACATACCACTTGCTTTTACAACTCCAATACCGTCAGGTGTAATTAAATCTGTATTTAATAATGTTTTATGGAATGTTTCATCCTTTTTTGCACACATAACAATTTCAGGATTTGCTGTTACTACCTGAAAAGTATGAGTTCGCTCCAATTCTAGTTGTCCCTTCAAATATTGGATCGTTTCATCCATTGTCATTGTAGAAAAAGGAACACCTAGAATATCAACCGTTTTTACTTCCATGATTAACTATCCTCTCTATTTCAGTAAAAGTTTTTTATATGCATTATAAGTATCTTCATACAAATTCTTTAGCGAGAAATGAGTAGATGCATGATTATATAAACGATTTCCCATCGCTTCTAATTCACCATTCAACCATTTTTCATAAGCATTTTCTAACGCGTTTGCTAACGAATCCGCATCACCAATCGGTACAATCCATCCATACGTATCATCAACTATTAACTTTTTCATATCACCTACATTTGTTGCAATAGATGTTAAGCGTTGATTAGCCGCCTCTAATAAAACAAGAGGGAAGCTTTCGCTATAAGAGGTTAACAAATTAATGTGTGCAGATGCATATAATTCTTTTGAATCTGTACGAAAACCTAGAAAAATCACCTTATCCTCTAAGCCCTTTTGTTTCACCATCTCTTTTAATTCTGCTTCTATAGGTCCATCACCAAGCAAGAGCACCTTTATATTTGGAATTTTAATTTTTTGTAACGCTTCAAATAAAATATCATGACCTTTAACAGGATGAAGACGCGCTACTTGAACAGCTGTAAATACTCCTTCATCAATGCCAAATTCACTTTTATCATAAGGTTTTGCTGGAGTATTATCATACTCGATTCCATTATAAACCGTACAAATCTTCTCTTCTGGTACACCTAGTTTTATTATGTTTCTCTTAAAGTTTTCCGTAATTGCAAAGAATAAATCTACCTTCCTGAAAGAACGTAAATTTAACTTCGTAAATACCCATCCTTTTAATCCCCTCTTCATAAAATCCAAAGTTGGATCACTGTGGACAGTCATTATCCATTTCGCTTTTATACCTTTTTTCAAGAGGGAGAGATAGAAATTTGCTCGTGCGCCATGTGTATGCACAATGTCAAATTGATTTTCATTAATAAATGCTTTTATTTTTGAAAGAATTGATAGGTCGTACCGAGATGATTGGGTAAAAACATGCACTTGAATACCAAGGTTTCTCGCCTCTCTAGCAATCGCACCTTCTTCAAATACCATTAATTCCACTTCTTCCTTTGAAAATTGAGATAAAAGTGAAATAATATGTGTTTTCCCCCCACCTTCTTCTGCACCAGCATTCATATGCAACACTTTCATTTCTTACATCCCCCATTTTTTCTTTTTATTTACTATAACAAAATAAAAGCTAACATATGCTAGCTTTTATTTTTCTATCATTCAATTTCCAAGTCAACTATTAAATATGCCATGATTATTACTAAGTAGAAACTCACTCCAGGTGCAATTAAAATATGACCAGCCATGAATGAGATACCTAATCCGAGAAGTATTGCTGCAATCATCATTGCATATTTCACTGTGAATATTTGTTTAAATTTAGTAAATATACATGCAATAAATTTAATACCAAAGTATAAGAATGGAATTACAAGTAAAATGAACCCTATGATTCCGAAAGAATAGAACCAATCGTGGAAGTCACGTTCAATTAATTTCGGCTGTTCTTTATAGTTACCAGCATAACCCATTCCTAATAATTTTTGAGACATTGGGGCTTCATTATAGAAATCTTTATACATCTGTTCAAATAATTGACGCCCACTAAAAATAAGAGCTTGCGTTTCTTCTTTCTTCTCCGCTACTTTTTCTTTTGCTTTTTCTTTCTCTTTTTCTTGCTCTGTCACAGGAGGTTTGTGCTCTTTAGCTTCCTCCTTCTTTTTCTCTTCCTTTTTCGCACTCTGTTCTTGTTCAATTAATTGGAAATGGAATCCCATATTTTTCATAAACGGTGAAAAAGGTGTATATGCCAATATGCCTACAAATACAGTTATTGCAAGAAAACCATTTAATAAATAGGCATGTTTCTTTCCATCTTTACGCTGTGTGAATGCCTGAATAAAGCACATAACAACTGCGATAGCCATTGATCCAAAGATTGCTCCTACGCCAACCTTTGTCCCAATTGCAAATAGTGAATAAACAACTAAAATTGAAGGAATCCAATAGTACGCTTTACCTATACTTTTTGTTCTTTCAATTGAATACAAAATAACAATTGGACACATGATGGCTAAAATAGATCCTAGCTCGTTACCTGCATAAAACCAACCGCGTGATCCTAACTTTACCCATTCATAACTATTATAATCTGTTCCAGTAGTAATCGAAGCTACCATGACTACTCCTATAATTAGCGATGCATACGTAACATAGTCACGCATTTTTGAATTTGAATGGCTTTTCTCTTTTAAAGACTTAAATACAAATACATAACAAGTAAGCATAACAAACGGATATAATGCTTTTGCTATAAACTTAATTTCCTCTGTAAGTACCATAGGATCTTTTGTAAGCTTGTTATTTACCAATCCGATGGTGAAGACTATTCCTACTAAGATTATATACAATATATATTTTATATTTCCTTGTTTCTTCGTTTGAATTAAAATATATATCCCGCTTAGGAACATAACGAATAAGCGTGTAATAACTCCAATGGTCGTATCAATTTTTAAAACCATTATACAGAATGCCGTGAGCAAATCTAAAATTGGTTGCAACAAAATAAAGATTAATAGAAAATTTTCAAATTTATTACTTTTACTATTTTCGCTTAACATCTAGAACCTCCATAACTATTACCTAATTTCAATCTATACTGTTAATATTTTTTTCTTATCTCAAATATTTATTATAACATATATTTTTTAATTAAACGCCTCACATTTCTCCCCAGCCTTACCTTATAGAAAAAAGCATATTTGCATTTTCAAGCGCTTTCTTTCCTCATTTTTTCTTTTTTTCTACATGTAAAGAAAATGCATTGTTATTTACATAACTTTAGTGTATATTTTTTCTCTGGAACATCTTTAGGAGGAAGGGATTACAGCAATGTTATTAATCGACATATTTACGTTTCTTGGCATTATCGCCGCTGCTATTTCCGGTACATTAGTTGGTTTAAAAAAAGATTTAGATTTATTCGGTGTCCTTTGTTTAGCTGTAGCTACAGCGCTCGGTGGCGGTATTATTCGTGATATTATGATCGGTAACCTGCCTCCTGTCGCATTTGTTAAACCCATTTACTTTTTCGTAAGCGTATTATCAGCATTATTTACTTGTATGTTTTTTGAGCGTATCAATAAACTGCAAGTCGTTATTATGCTTTCTGATGCTGTTGGCTTAGGTGTTTTTACAGCTATTGGTGCAAATGCAGCAATGTCACATCATGTTGACGCCTCATTTTTAGTTGTTTCAATGGGAGTCATTACAGGTATTGGAGGCGGTATTTTACGTGACATTTGCGCTCAAGATATCCCCTACGTATTCCGAAAAGAGATTTACGCAATCGCTTCTATCTTAGGAGCAATTAGTTTCCTAATCACATATGCAATGGGGGCACACGTACTAGCTTTCTATGTTTGTTTATTAGTAACATTTATTATTCGTGTTGTCACTGTAATATATAATGTACATTTCCCTGTTTTCTTTAAAACACATGCTAAAATTAATAAAGGCCATTAAGA
The DNA here is from genome assembly GCF_016483705.1 of Bacillus cereus group sp. N6. Classification (NCBI taxonomy): domain Bacteria; kingdom Bacillati; phylum Bacillota; class Bacilli; order Caryophanales; family Bacillaceae; genus Bacillus; species Bacillus cereus group sp. N6. The sequence goes on along the minus strand of NZ_JAEHBI010000016.1, from coordinate 78,467 downwards.
GAATTCTACACAGAATTCTCTTAATTTATATACTATTCTACACACTAATATAGAGTAATTGTATATAAAAATATATAATTATATTAGAACCAAAAATGAAAACGCTTTATACACAGGGGGAAGAACGATGCTTCGGTTTTTTAAAAAACATACAAATAAAACAAACGCCAGTATACTTGAATTAAGTAAGGATCAAAAAATCACTTTTAACGTGCCTACTAATTCTGAACTGAAAATTCAAATGGATATGCTACATATTTCAAAAGAAGATTTACAAATCGTAAAGGTACTACAGCCCTTTATTTATGAAGAAATTGATTGGATTACGGAAAAATTCTATGCCAATATTACAAAGCAGCCTAATTTAACTACTATTATTGAACGTTATAGCTCTATTCCAAAACTAAAGCAAACTTTAAAAACACATATAAAGGAATTATTCAGCAGAGATATGCACGAAGATTTTATTGAACAACGTGTTAGAATTGCCAAAAGACATGTACAAATTGGTTTACATAGAAAATGGTATACTGCCGCTTATCAAGAATTATTCCGCTCTATCATGAAGATTTTGCAAACAAAAATTACAACAATTGACGATTTTTCTTATTCTATAAACGTAATAAACAAATTATTCACCCTTGAACAAGAGCTCGTTATTGCGGCTTATGAATCTGAATATGAAAGAATGCAAAAAGAACATGAAAAAGAAAAAGAAATAACAGCTATGACCATTACGCATATTGCAACAGAACTAGCATCTGTATCTGAAAAAACGAGTGCTTCTATTCAACAGTTAACCGCTAAATCTGAAACTATTGTAGAAATTGCCAAAACAGGTACATCATTAGCTACAACATCAGAAGAAAAAGCGAATAAAGGGAAAGAACAATTAAATCAACAGAATAAACGAATGGAATATATTCAAACAAACATGGAAACGATTATTACAGATACTCATGAACTTCTCGATATTTCTAATAAAATTAACGAGATTATAGACATTGTAAAATCAATTGCAGAGCAAACAAATTTGCTCGCACTAAATGCTGCTATTGAATCTGCACGTGCTGGGGAATTTGGCAAAGGCTTTTCTGTTGTAGCTGGAGAAATTCGCAAGTTATCAGAGCAAACGAAAGAATCTATATTCAACGTTACAAAGCTCGTTGAAAAAACAAATGAACAAATTGTTCGTGTCTCTTCTTCAGTGAAACAAATTAGCTCCCTCGTATCTGAAGGAACGGATAGTATGTCTGCAACAGATCAATACTTCCAAGAAATTGTAAAAGACATGTCTAACTCGAAAGAACAGAATAAAAAAATTGAAAATGAGTTAGAAACCATTTCACAAGTAATGAAAGGAATTCAAGACGATTCCTCAAAAATGGCTCTAACAGCTGATAGTTTACAACTAGAACTGAATAGATAGGGTGAAGCTTATGTCAGTAGAGATTCTTCATCTCTGCTGACTCTTAGTCCTCATCTTCCATCCATAAAAAAAGAATCCAAACTGGATTCTTTTTATTTTCTGAAGAATATTTTTTGACAATAAACATAACTCATATAAACACCAAAGCTTTGCAAAATAAACAAGGCTGGCACAATAAGATTGTAATATGCCATATCTACTTGGAAGAGCCTTAACAATACGTATCCGCCAATTAACAAAACGAACAACATATATCCTTCGTTTTGTTGTTTCTTAATAAGAAAGTGTAATAAAGCTATCGACATAAATAATGTTACCGCTATATATATAAGTTTTTCACATTTAAATAGAATAGAATGTATTCCCTCACCTGAGAATTGATTAATTACTGGCTTTAAAAGTTTAAATCTTTCTTCTTCAATCTCTTTTAGCTTTTGATCAATATGCTCTGTTACGTTTTGATTCTTTGTTATTTTTTCCTCATTTTTACTTTTTCCAATTAAAACAGATTGAACATACGTCTCATTTGAAATTGTATATTGTGACATTCCCATTGTCTGAATTCCATAACTCACACCAAAATGAGCACTATAAAATAGAATAAGTATCCCTATCATCTTTAATAGTACTTTTTGCTTCATTGCTGATTGAAAGAGTTCAATTAACAACACATATACAGCAATAAAAATAGGAAGAAATAATCCTATTGGGAAAATCATATTACTGCATGCAAATAAAATTGCTGAAAGTACCCACATATAAGGATGATCTAAACCTTTATATAAAAGTATGTAGCAAGCCAAATAAAATAAAAATATTGCGAGCGATTCTGATGTTAATAAGGAACTCATAAATATATTCGGAATATATAAAGCGTAAAATACAGACGCAATACGGCCGCATTCTTCTCCGAAAACCATTGCTGCAATACGATAAATGAAAAATGCAGTCCCTGTGCAAAATAAAATATTAAATAACTGCAATGCGAATACTGTATCGCCAAATACACGAATAATTATTGATTCATAAATAATAAAAGGTAACTGCGCTATGCTCTCTACGTTATTACCAATTGCAATCTGCTTTGCAGACTCAAACATAGCTTTCATATCACCAATTATTGGAACGTCTACAAATAGAACCATACTAAGTCTCACAATTATAGATGTACTCATAAGAAAAACAAGAAATTGTTTTTCTGTAAAGCGATACTGTAAAATCGATGCCACTAACAACATAAGAATAACAAAAATAACCAATACAATTGTTACACTTGTTGTACTGTCGCCAAAAAATTGTTTACTTGTTTCAAACGCTGACCAACAACTATAAACAAAAAATGCGAGCATCGCACCAATCATTATTTTACTAAAAAAAGACGAAAAATTTGTTTGTATATGCTTCATATGTCCATTGCACCTCTATTTCCATTCATAACAAAACGATTCTATCATGAATAGGTACACAGCTGATAGGGAATTTCTATGACAAATACAGGGTCCTAATTTTTTCACTTGCAATGTAAGCGAATCCTCTTTTACACTACACTTTATATAGTAATAAATTTTCTTTCAGTTACATGAATACAAATACAGAAGTTTTACTAACCCTCTTCTGGAATTCTTTACTTCATTAAATATCTATTGATTTTTAATTTTTTGTACTCCACTTACAATACATGTCATTCTGATTGAAAACAGAAAATAGGGGCTGACCATATGGAAAAGAAATTCATGCGAGAATCCAAAGCAATTAAAACAACACGTGTTTTTCCGAATGATTTAAATAATCATCAAACACTTTTCGGAGGAAAATTATTAGCGGAAATTGATAGTATCGCTTCAATTGCAGCTGCAAGACATAGCCGTAAACATTGCGTAACGGCATCTATCGATTCTGTTGATTTTTTAACTCCAATTCACCAAGCAGATTCTGTTTGTTACGAAGCATTCGTATGTTATACAGGAAAATCTTCGATGGAAGTGTTCGTAAAAGTAATTGCAGAGAATTTATTAGCAGGCGAACGTAGAATAGCTGCAACATGTTTCATTACATTCGTTGCATTAAAAGATGGAAAACCTTCATCTGTCCCACAAGTACTACCTGAAACGGAAGAAGAACATTGGCTACACACAACTGGTTCTGAGCGTGCAGAAAGTAGAAAAAAAGGGCGTGTAAAAAGCAAAGAAATGGCTGAAGTTTTAACTTTAAGTAAACCTTGGAGTATATAGGCCTTCACCATTAAAACATCTTTTGAGCGAATAGCTATCACATATTCGCTCATTTTTTATAAACAATTTCACACCTTCATACAACCATTACTCCTTTTCACACATATTATGTAATATTTTTATACATACCCGTTCGCTATTAACTTTTTCTAATTGATAAAATCTCATTTATCCCGCTATTTTCGGGCTGTAAAACTACCGTGTAGCAAAGACTTTAGGCGGGAGCCCTGTTGCCCGTAAACGCCCAATTGATGAGTGCTGATAATCAATAGGAAATGTACAACCCCCCCCACTGATTAAAGTTTCACTTTATAATACAGTTCGATCCCATCAACAGTTGCTTTACAAAGTTTATGTAGGGTACACTTATACGGGTGGTCAACAAACAATTTAAGGATTTGTAAACAGTGTAGAAAACACCTTACACTTCATTATATTGAGAGAATTAACTCTAGTGAAAAAACTGGATTATTTTAATGGAAAGGTGAAATTATGCAGAAATCAATTGCTTCAAATATTTTTTATAAAATACTGCTCAACACGTTTAATATTATACTTCCAATTTTAGTTGGTCCTTACGCATATCGAACATTAGGGGCCAATTCAATCGGAACCGTTAACATTGCTGAAACTTTTTTCAATTACTTCTTCGTGTTCGCCGTATTTGGTGTATATCAATATGGTTTACGTGAAATTAGCTTAATTAAAAACGATAAAAAGAAAGTTTCTAAGTTATTTACAAGTCTCTATGTAATTAACTTCACAACTAGTATTTTAGCTTTATCAGGCTTTGTGCTCTTTAGTTATATTGGATACGGACATGAAAGTTTATTTCCTGTTCTTCTTATTTTCGGTTTTAATTTTATATCTAACATGTTTTATGTGGAATGGTTCAATGAGGCATATGAAAATTATGACTTCATCACTAAAAAAACAGTTATCGTTCGATTAATCTATGTCGTACTTCTTTTCTCTTTCATTCATGGGGTTGACGATTACAAAACATATGCTGGTTTATTAGTATTATCGACATTTTTAAACCACTCTATTAGCTTTATATATGTGAAACGCCAAGTGAAATTTGATTTTTCCGACTTAACAATTATTCCTCATTTAAAACCGTTACTATTAGTCTTGATTTTTTCAAATGCTAATATTTTATATACTCAATTAGATCGTCTTGTTTTAGGGGTATATGTTGGAAAAGAAGAAGTTGCATATTACGTAATGGCTTTTCAAATTATGATGATTATTAATACACTTATGTTAAGTGTTGTACAAGTAACCGTTCCAAGACTGTCTTATTTATCAGGAAACGCGTCTGAAATGGAATATGAGTCTTTACTAAATAAAATTTCAAAAGTATATTTCATTACCCTATTCCCTGCCGCAATTGGTTTAATGCTCATTGCTCATGGAGCTGTTGTTATTTACGGTGGACAACAATTTGCTGAGGCTGGTAATACATTAATTGTTTTCGCCTTCTATATGATTACAGTCGGTATTGAGTCCATTTTATCGAATCAAATTATTTATGTGAAAAAGAAAGAAAGCATTTTAGTGCGATTTTTATTCATTTGTGGATTTATCAACTTGGCATCCAATATTGCATTAATATTCTTCCATATACTTACACCAACAACCGCAATTTTCACAACAACAATTGCGAATTGTTTCTTAATCACATTTGAATATATTTATGTGAAAAAGAAATTAAAAGTGAATTATACGTTATTTGATATACAAAAACTTAAATATCTATTTTATTCCCTAACATTTGTCCCCATAGCATTCGTTATTGATATGATCGTATCTGGACAAATACTACAAGTTATCCTAGTCATAATAACGTGTGGATTAACGTATGCCCTTATCCTCTTTATAACAAAGGATGAAATTCTCTTTTCACTACTTGAAAAGATATTAGCACGATTCAAAAAAGCTTAAACGCAATCTCTAAAAGGAGCTGTTAAACTTGAAATTTTCTTTAATCATGGCTACTTGTGGCAGACGTGATGATATTCTTGACTTACTAAAATCACTTGAACAACAAACTTACAAAAACTTTGAACTTATCGTAGTAGATCAAAATGATACGCCAATCTCTGATTTATTTGATGAATATAAAGATAAATTTTCTATTAACTACATTTATACACCTATTAAAGGGCTATCGAGAGCTCGAAATGCAGGATTAAAAGTAGCAGATGGTGATTTCATCGCTTTTCCAGATGATGATTGTATTTATGAAACAAATGTTTTAGAGAGTATATTAGAAACTTTCAACTCTAATAAAGATGTTCATTTCATCTCGACAAACACTACAAATGTTGAAGGTACAGGTTCTTTAATACACGCACCGAATACAGACATTATTTTAAATAATAAGTATGGATTCATGGGGCCTTCTTTCACACTATTCTTCACAAAACAATTTGTACAAGCTGTAGGTACATTTGATGAAGATTTAGGTGTTGGTTCTGGCACGATTTATGGAGCTGGTGAAGAAACTGACTTTGTACTACGTGGGATGAAACAAAATTACACTGGTTTATTTAGAAAAGATCTGTTCGTATATCATCCTGTAAAAGAGGAAATTATTAATGAACAATCATTAAAACGTGCTATTTCTTATGCTGGTGGTTTTGGTAGGGTTATTCGCTTACACTATGGATTCCCTTATTTCATACGTGCTGTCGCTGCCGCAACATTCCGTATGACACAAAACATTTCTAATGATAAGCGTAAATTCCACGCAAATCGCTTACGCGGTATTGTTCGTGGATATTTAAAATAAAAAACAAGGTGTAACCACTTTTATTAAATGGTTACACCTTATTTTTTTATTTCTCTTGCATCGCTTGTTTCTTGCAAAGCAACCCATCATTCTTTTGTAATCGCATACCTTGCTTGTCAGTTACATTATATATTTTTGAAATGATAGCATTATATCCAAGAATTTAGTATCATGATTCAAGACACTATTTAGAAATGAACGGAGGACATTATGAGCTTATTAACTGTTGAAAAATTAGGCCATACATTTGGTGATCGTACATTATTTAGAGATGTATCCATGCGCTTACTCGCAGGAGAACACGTTGGATTAGTCGGAGCAAACGGTGTTGGTAAATCAACATTTATGAATATAATTACTGGTCAGCTTATCCATGACGAAGGTCGTGTAGAATGGACACCTGGTACAAATTACGGTTACTTAGACCAACATACGATTTTAACACCTGGTCGCACGATCCGTGACGTATTAGCAGATGCATTTTTACCTTTATTTGAAAAAGAAAAAGCTTTAAATGAAGTTGCAGAAAAAATGGGAACTGCTACACCAGAAGAATTAGAGGAACTTCTTGAACAAATGGCAGAAATTCAAGATGCCCTTGAAGCAGGTGGCTTCTATTTATTAGATATTAAAATTGAAGAAGCAGCGCGCGGCCTTGGAATTGATGCAATTGGTCTAGATCGTGATGTTGCGGCATTAAGTGGTGGACAACGTACAAAAGTATTACTTGCAAAGTTACTACTTGAGCAACCAGAAGTATTACTATTAGATGAGCCTACCAACTATTTAGACGTTGAACATATCCATTGGTTAACAAGTTATTTAAAAGAATATCCACATGCATTCCTATTAATTTCCCATGATACGGAATTTATGAATAAATGTGTCGATGTTATTTTCCATCTAGAATTCACAAAAATGACGCGTTATACAGCAACATATGAAAAATTCTTAGAGCTGGCAGAAATCAATAAAAATCAACATATCAATGCTTATGAAAAGCAGCGAGAGTTTATCAAAAAACAAGAAGATTTTATTGCAAAAAATAAAGCCCGTTACTCAACAACAGGCCGTGCAAAGAGCCGTCAAAAACAACTTGATCGCATGGAACGTATCGATCGTCCTGAAACAGCTATTAAGCCTGAGTTCTCCTTTAAAGAAAGTCGTGCAAGTAGTCGATTTGTCTTCGAAGGGGAAAATGTAGAGATTGGATATACACATCCGTTATTACCGAAATTAACAATGACAATTGAACGTGGTGAAAAAATTGCAATTGTTGGATGTAATGGTGTCGGTAAGTCAACACTGTTAAAAACGATTTTAGGTAAGATTAAACCATTAAGCGGAAAAACAAGTCTTGGTGACTTCTTAAACCCATCATACTTCGAGCAAGAAGTAAAAGCTGATAATATAACACCCATTGATGATGTTTGGAATACATTCCCTAGCTTAGACCAGCATCAAGTACGTGCAATGTTAGCGAAATGTGGTTTAAAAAACGAACATATCTCTCGTCCACTGAATCAATTAAGCGGTGGCGAACAAGCAAAAGTTCGTTTATGTAAACTAATGGGTGAAGAAAGTAACTGGCTACTCTTTGATGAGCCAACAAACCACCTTGATGTTACAGCAAAAGAAGAGTTGAAAAAAGCGATGAAAGCATACAAAGGAACAATTCTTCTTGTATGCCACGAACCAGACTTTTATGAAGAGTGGATAACAAAAACTTGGGATGTAGAGAAATGGGCCCAAGAAAATTCTTAATCCCCTAAAAAACATCCCTTTACACTGCTATTTAGCGTGTAAAGGGATTTCGTTTTAAAATAAACATACAGTATGATAAGGAGTTTTTAGTAATGCAACGTACATTCCCCCTAAAGCTTAATATATTTTTTGTAAAGTGCTTATTAGTACTATGTCTAATTATTTCTGCTGCTATAACGTGGCAATCAATAGTCGTAATTCAAGAAAAAACTGACACACATTCCTTTATTATCATCCCGATTATTATTCTAATAGGCCTTCTATTTTTGCTTATTGGCTATATTTCTAATAAGTATATGTCTACATTTATATTTATCGTTTCACTTATTGTTTTAGCTTTTTCTGTTCGATTAATTTGGGTTCTCTACGTTCCAACTCCTATCGAATCAGATTTTTCAGTGATGTACAATAGTGCTATTCAAGCTACTAAAGGCGATTTTAGTTTTGCACAAGATGACTATTATACTTCATGGGTTTATCAACTTGGATTTACAATGTACCAAGCCCTCATTATTAATTTATTCGGTGAAGGGCCTTTCCTTCTAAAACTTTTAAATATAATGTATTGCACAGGAACAACCTTGCTAATTTACAAAATAACTTCATATGTTTTTAATGAATGGTCTGGAAGAATGGCTGGATTACTATATGCATTATATATCCCAAGCATTGTAATGAGCTCATTACTAACGAATCAACATATTGCCACATTCCTATTTTATCTTGGGTTTTATTTATTAATTACAAAAGGCCTAACCCATAAATATATGTGGATTTTTATAGGGATCTCCCTAGCTTTAGGAGATATTATGCGTCCACTTGGCGCTTTAGTTTTGATTGCAGTAGCTCTTTATGTCTTTTTACAAGGTATATTAGGAAAATCAAAACAGGATATTTTAACTTCTATAAAAAAATTGTCTGGGATTTTCATCATTTTTTACCTTGTTCATTACATTATAAGTTCTTCATTTATATCTGCCGGAATTACCCAATATCCGCTATCTAACAGGGATCCTCTCTGGAAATTCACCGTAGGACTTAATCACGAAACAAGAGGTGGATATTCTTCAGCAGATGTAGAATATGTTATGTCCTTTGAGCTTGGAAAAGAACGAGAAGCCGTTGAGAAGAAATTGATTCAAGAGCGACTAGCTGATCCACAAAAGGTTTTATCTTTATTTAGTGATAAATTCACGATTATGTGGGCAGATTATGATTCCGCCCCAGTATGGAGTCTGGCAACACTAAGTAACACAGAGAATGATATGGTTACCTTGCAAGACGACCTTAAGACATACGATAAATATATATATATTACAACTATGTTATTTGGCACGTTAGCAACTTTTTATCTCATACTAACTAAGCAAAACAACACACATTACACACTATTTTTATTATTAATAATTGGCTATATAACGATTCACTTCTTAATCGAATATCAAACAAGATACCGATACTTTATCATCCCTAGCTTTACAATCATTCAAAGTTATGGACTATATGTAGTTTATCGTCTCATGTCTAAAAGAAAGACTACAAAAATATAAGATAAGGCCAAATAAAAAAGGCATGAGCTCGATGCAATACCGAGCTTATGCCTTTTTATTTATATCCTTTTTTTATTGTAAATATGATTAATGCCAAAAGCAGCTAAAAAGATCATAGGTATTGTAGCCGAATAATGATATCTCGGTGCTACTTCTACTATCATTTGTGCCATTGTTAGCCCAATCGTGTATAAACAAATAATGAGAAGTGAAGATTTATTTTTATTTTTTATAGCTACTAACGCCCCGAACAGTGAAGTAGCTAGTAAAAAGTAATAGAAAACATTAGAAATTATAGTATATCGTACTTTATGATCCATAATTGGATCTGCATATTTAACAGCTTGATCATCGTTCCCTAAAAAGATAATAAATTTATCATACATTAGTTTCCCGAAATCTATATCATCGTTTTTTATTCTCTTTTTCGCTTCTTCAAGCATTTGCTTTTGAACGTCCTGAGCACTCCATCCTGGTTGACCACTATAATGATATAGTAATGCTGAATCTCCTGGATTCCATGTTCCTGAAGCTCCCTTATTAAATCCTACATGAATATTGTATCCCGGCACTGTTGCTATCTCTTCACCTAAACGTAATGTTACATAATGATTTACCGCCGAAGACATCATTAAGTATCCAATAATGATAACCCCTACATATGCCACCTTGTTAATAAGTAGCTTTTTATTCCCAATATGCTTTGTATCTATAATAAACATCCATATTGCTAGGGCTATAATTGGCACTGCTGCAATTGGTCTTGCCATATTTATTAATACAAGTAATGCAGCTACTAGAATTGAATACATAAGAACCTTTGCAATCGTTATATTTTCAATTTTATCATAAACAATTATCATAATTGCCCAGGCCAATAACAATATTGTACAATACAACGGCTCTGAAAGTGCAAACATGTTATACATCGTTTGTGATGGCAAGAGAATCCATAAAACACTTGCTGTTATCGCTGTTCTCACTCCACCAATTCTTCTAGCTATAAAATATATTAATCCCATCGATATTGTAGTTAAAACAACATTAATAATTGGCGGAATCATAAAGTTTGCCCCAAATATTTTCAGGAAGATACTTAAGAATGAAGCATATCCAAAAATATGTGGAAATAATGCAACATATCTATCATGAATAACAAAGTTGTCACCTAATGCTTTTGCCGTATTAAAAAAGGCTTCATAATCACCAATCGGATCAATCTTATATGTAAGAATCCACGCTGTTTTCACTGCTACACAAATAATTAGCAGTACAAAAAAACATATTTTTTCATTTACTCTTTCAAGGTATAGCGATCCACTGCTAAGTATAAAGTTTCCAATTGTACATAATAATAAAACTCCAACTAATATCATTACATAATTATATTTTTGAGTATCTGAAAAATAATCAAAAATTAATATTGCAACGAAAAAGCTATAAATGCCGTATATGGCACGTGTAGAAAAGGTTGAAAACAATCCAGAAAAACGTTCCAAAAAAACTCACTCCTTAACATATTTATATGGGAAAACATTATATTTCCTAAAAAAATTACACTACCAGCTACTATACATTAATATTATCATGATTTCCATGTTTGCTTTTATATTTCCTAGTATACCAATTTAAAATAATCATTTTTATTATGAACAGATTTATTTTATATCCTAAAATGATATCTACCCAAAACATATAACATATTAGCATAAACTATGATATAATTGATAGTTGTTATGTACGAACAACCTTTTTACATTCCTGTTTTATTTATATATTTTATAAAGTTGAGGATACTATTATGGAGAAACTCTTAAAGTTTGGTTTAGTAGGAATCTTTAATACACTCATTACAATTATTAGCTTTTGGATATTATTAAAATTCGGGATGAACTACCTTATTGCGAATACCATTGCCTATTTAATTGGTGTTGCCAATAGCTACTATTGGAATAAAAATTGGGTGTTTAAACCTAATAATAAAAGCACGTCAATGTTCTTTAAATTTCTAACTGTAAATTTAATTGTATTGGCTTTTAATACATTATGTTTATTTATATTAGTAGATAAACTTACTTTTAATGCATTAATTGCACAGATCTTCGCAATTGGTGTCGGAATGGTTATAAACTTTGTCCTTAATAAAATTTGGACATTCAACCAAACCGAAAAGGCTACTAATTAAACTTGAACAACTTATTAAAAATACGGAGGATACAACATGCAAAAATTAATTTCGGTTGTAGTTCCTATGTACTTCGAGGAAGAAGTAGCACAGGAATGTTATAACCGTTTAAAGTCCGTTATGCTTCAAAATGATATTAATTACGAGTTTGTCTTTGTAAACGACGGTAGCACAGACCGTACAATGGAAATCTTATCTGAGATTGCAGCAAATGATTACCGTACAAAAATCGTTAATTTTGCACGTAATTTTGGACACCAAATAGCCGTTACAGCTGGTATTGCTGCTGCAAAAGGTGACGCTATTGTAATTATCGATGCAGACTTACAAGATCCACCTGAAGTTATTCCTGAACTTATTGCAAAATGGGAAGAAGGATATGAAGTTGTTTATGCGAAACGTAAACAACGTAAAGGTGAAACTTGGTTTAAACTTTTAACAGCTAAATATTTCTATAAATTCTTAAACTACATGTCTGATATCGATATCCCAAAAGATACTGGTGATTTCCGAATCATCGATCGCAAAGTAGCTGATGTTTTCAATCAAATGACTGAACGAAATCGCTTCATCCGCGGTATGATGTCTTGGGTTGGCTTCCGTCAAACGTATGTTGAATATGAACGCGATGAGCGCTTTGCTGGTGAAACAAAATATCCATTAAAGAAAATGATTAAATTTGCATCAGATGGCATTATTGCATTTTCAACAAAACCATTACGTATCGTTATGACTTTAGGCTTATTATCAGTTCTTATTTCAATAATCGTCTTACTATATACAATTACTGTAAAAATTATTGGCACTGGTACGCAAACAGGTTGGGCATCTATTATGGTTGCTATTACATTCTTTAGCGGTATTCAGTTACTTGGTCTAGGAATCGTTGGCCAATATATTGCTCGTATTTATGACGAGAGTAAAAACCGTCCGATTTATATCGTAAAAGAAACAATCAATATTGAGCAAGAAGAGACTACACAAACAAAAGAAAAAGTGAATGCATAATAAAAAAGGTAACAATGAAAACCATCATTGTTACCTTTTTATATTGTAATACCCCATAATCCTCAAACGAAATTCTTTTAAATTTGGATATATCTCTAAATTAGATAACATTCCTTGAATGACCGGTATCCTTGGATTTTGCAATCTCATTTCTGCCTCCAAAACATCTAATGTAACAAGCAATTCCTCATCTTCTAGTTGATCAGCTAATGTGCGTTTAAAAACAATAATTTCTTTTAAAAAGTGTTCCTTAACCTGCTCCTTACTAAGCTCTGATTTGCAAAGAAATTCCCCAAGCTTTTCTTCATGTAACACAGGTTCTTCCGAAGATTCTACCAATCCATCTACTAAATCATCTACTCTTTTCAAAATAAATGCAGAAACGTAAGATAAGTCAATTTCTGGTGCTTGTAAAATGATTAGTTCTAAATATCCACGGCATATACCTTCTACCATAATGACTAAATCTAATAAATAAGGCATAACCTTTTCACCATAAATAGACAATAAACTATTCCGATAAAATGCATGAGACTCTAACTTCATCCTCATCATAAACTCTTCTACTTCTTTATTAAAAGGTATAGCATTTTCCCTCGCATGCATAATAATAAATTCTTTATGCTTTTGTATATCGTTAAACTGACAACGCAATTGCTTTGCAAATTTTTCACGCGGCAATAACGATTCATTTTCAATATCCAGCATTTTATTTTGAATCTTGTCATAGTAATATCGAAGTGTTGCTAATAAAAGCTCATCTTTCGATTTAAAGTATAAATAGAAAGCTCCCTTAGATATGCCACAAGCTGTCACAATTTCCTGTACTGATGTCGCATTTACACCCTTAGTCGCAAATAACTTCATAGCCATCTCTATAATTAAGCGCTCTTTTTCTTTCATATCATGTCTCTCCTAAATTTAATCTCGCATCTTATTATGAATTTATTATACCATCCCTTTTCATTGACGACTGACCAATCAGTCAGTTATATTATGTATTAGACTGACCAGTTGGTCAATACAATACAAAGGGAGCGCAAACATGAACAAAATTATTAATTTCTCGTTAAAAAATAAGTTCGCAGTTTGGCTACTAACCATTATTGTTACCATTGCAGGTATTTATTCTGGGCTGAATATGAAGCTGGAAACAATTCCTGATATTACAACACCTGTTGTAACAGTAACTACGGTTTATCCTGGTGCTACACCAGAAGAAGTAGCTGACAAAGTTTCAAAACCGATGGAAGAGCAACTACAAAACTTAAGTGGTGTAAACGTTGTTAGTTCATCATCTTTTCAAAACGCATCTTCTATTCAGGTAGAATATGATTTTGATAAAAATATGGAAAAGGCTGAAACAGAAATTAAAGAAGCTCTCACAAATGTGAAACTCCCAGAAGGTGTAAAAGACCCGAAAGTTTCACGTGTAAACTTCAATGCCTTTCCAGTTATTTCGTTAAGCGTAGCAAGTAAAAATGAATCTTTAGCTGCCTTAACTGAAAATGTAGAAAAAAATGTTGTTCCCGGATTAAAAGGACTTGATGGGGTCGCATCTGTTCAAATTTCAGGTCAACAAGTAGATGAAGTACAACTTGTCTTCAAGAAAGATAAGATGAAAGAATTAGGTTTAAGTGAAGATACTGTAAAAAATGTAATTAAAGGATCGGACGTATCTTTACCACTTGGCTTATATACATTTAAAGACACAGAAAAATCAGTTGTTGTAGATGGAAATATTACAACAATGAAAGCATTAAAAGAATTAAAGATCCCAGCTATACCTTCATCACCGAGCGGTCAAGGTAGTCAAAACGCTGGAGCTGGTACACAAACACCGCAAATGAATCCAGCGGCTATGAACGGGATTCCGACAGTTACATTAGATGAAATTGCTGACATTAAAGAAGTCGGAAAAGCAGAATCTATTTCTCGAACAAATGGAAAAGAAGCAATTGGAATTCAAATTGTGAAAGCTGCTGACGCGAATACTGTTGATGTTGTAAATGCAGTGAAAGATAAAGTAAAAGACCTTGAGAAAAAATATAAAGACTTAGAGATTATTTCAACATTCGACCAAGGTGCACCGATTGAGAAATCAGTAGAAACAATGCTGAGCAAAGCTATTTTTGGTGCTATATTTGCGATTGTTATTATTATGCTGTTCCTACGAAATATCCGAACAACATTAATCTCTGTCGTTTCCATACCACTTTCTTTATTAATTGCTGTATTAGTCATAAAACAAATGGATATTACGCTTAATATTATGACACTTGGAGCAATGACAGTCGCTATTGGACGCGTTGTTGATGACTCCATTGTTGTTATTGAAAATATTTACCGACGAATGTCGTTATCAGAAGAGAAACTGCGCGGAAAAGATTTAATTCGTGAAGCTACGAAGGAAATGTTTATCCCAATTATGTCTTCTACCATTGTAACAATTGCTGTATTCTTACCGCTTGGACTAGTAAAAGGTATGATTGGTGAAATGTTCTTACCATTTGCCTTAACTATCGTCTTCGCTTTATTAGCATCGTTACTAGTAGCAGTTACAATCGTGCCGATGTTAGCTCACTCTTTATTTAAAAAAGAGAGCATGAGGGAAAAAGAAGTACATCATGAAGAAAAACCAAGTAAATTAGCAAACGGGTATAAACGCATACTTGCATGGGCTTTAAATCATAAAATCATCACATCAAGCATTGCTGTCCTTCTATTAGTTGGTAGTCTTGCACTTGTGCCAATTATCGGTGTAAGTTTCTTACCATCTGAAGAAGAAAAAATGATCATTACAACGTACAACCCTGAACCAGGTCAAACGTTAGAAGATGTTGAAAAAATTGCAACGAAAGCTGAGAAGCACTTCCAAGATAATAAAGACGTCAAAACAATTCAATTCTCATTAGGTGGCGAAAACCCAATGAGTCCTGGTCAATCAAATCAAGCAATGTTCTTCGTGCAATATGATAACGACACGAAAAACTTCGAAAAAGAAAAAGAGCAAGTCGTTAAAGATTTACAGAAGATGTCTGGAAAAGGCGAATGGAAAAACCAAGACTTCGGAGCGAGTGGCGGTAGTAACGAAATTAAACTATACGTTTACGGAGATAGCTCGGAAGACATTAAACCTATTGTCAAAGATATTCAAAATATCATGAAGAAAAATAAAGACTTAAAGGATATTGACTCTAGTATTGCAAAAACGTATGCAGAGTACACTTTAGTCGCAGATCAGGAAAAACTAAGTAAAATGGGTCTAACAGCTGCACAAATCGGAATGGGACTTTCTAATCAACATGATCGACCTGTTCTGACAACAATTAAAAAAGACGGTAAAGATGTCAACGTATATGTCGAAGCTGAAAAACAAAATTATGCAACAATCGATGACTTAACAAATCGTAAAATTACAACGCCACTTGGTACTGAAGTGGCTGTGAAAGATGTTATGACTGTAAAAGAAGGGGAAACTTCGAATACAGTGAAACACCGCGATGGCCGTGTTTATGCAGAAGTAAGTGCAAAACTAACATCTGATGACGTTTCAAAAGCATCTGCCGCTGTTCAAAAAGAAGTAGATAAAATGGATCTTCCTTCCGGTGTAGATGTTTCTATGGGCGGTGTTACAAAAGATATTGAAGAATCATTCAAGCAACTTGGCTTAGCGATGTTAGCTGCGATTGCCATTGTATACTTCGTTCTTGTCGTTACATTTGGCGGTGCCCTTGCACCATTCGCAATTTTATTCTCGCTACCATTCACAATTATCGGAGCTCTTGTTGCCTTATTAATCTCTGGTGAAACGTTAAGTGTCTCTGCAATGATTGGTGCACTTATGTTAATCGGTATCGTTGTAACAAACGCAATCGTGCTTATCGACCGTGTTATTCATAAAGAAAATGAAGGTCTATCAACACGTGAAGCTTTATTAGAGGCTGGTGCTACACGCCTTCGCCCTATTTTAATGACTGCAATTGCAACAATCGGTGCTCTTATCCCACTTGCATTAGGATTTGAAGGTAGCGGCTTAATTTCTAAAGGACTTGGTGTAACAGTAATTGGTGGATTAACAAGTTCAACGTTATTAACACTTCTTATTGTTCCAATCGTTTATGAAGTATTAAGCAAGTTCAAAAAGAAAAAAGCAAAATAATAAAAAAAAACCTCGCAGTTAGCGAGGTTATTTTTTATTCCCAAATACGATTAGAAAATCACCATATCCTTCTTTCTCTAATTCCTCTTTTCGGATAAATCGAAGGGCTGCGGAATTAATACAGTAACGAAGACCATTTGGTCCTGGGCCATCCGGGAATACATGGCCTAGATGTGAATCTCCCTCTTTGCTTCTCACTTCCGTACGCGTCATATTATGACTGACATCCATTTTTTCTTTCACACTTGCTGACATAACTGGCTTCGTAAAGCTAGGCCATCCACACCCGCTATCAAATTTATCTAAAGAAGTAAATAGCGGTTCACCTGAGACGATATCTACATAAAGTCCTTCTTCTTTATGATTCCAATATTCATTTTGAAAGGGTGGCTCAGTTCCATTTTCCTGTGTTACATAAAACTGCATCTCATTGAGTTTTTCTTTTAAATGAGTATTATCTTTTGGCCAATGTTGTTTAATAAAAGCATCTCGTCCCGATCCTTTACGGTATAACTCATAGCGGAATGTATTTTTCTTATGATATCCTTGGTGATAGTCTTCAGCTGGATAAAACGTAGCTGCTGGTAATATTTTTGTAGCAATTGGTTTTGAAAAGCGTCCACTCTTTGCAAGCTCTTCTTTTGAAGCCTCTGCTTTTTTATGTTGTTCTTCATTGTGATAAAAAATTACTGTTTCGTAAGACTGTCCACGATCGTGAAATTGTCCTCCTATATCAGTCGGATCAATTTGTCTCCAATATATATTTAATAACTCTTCATACGGCATTTTATTTGCATCAAATGTAATTTGTACTGCCTCATAATGTCCCGTCGTTTCTGAACATACTTCTTTATATGTTGGACTCTCTTTATAACCACCTGTATAACCAGAAACAACCTTTATAATTCCTTCCATCTCTTCAAATGGCGAAACCATACACCAGAAGCACCCTCCAGCAAATGTAGCTAACTCTACCTTTTCATTTACAGCCATTATTTCACCCCTATTCTATCTTCTGCTTACAGTATGGCATAAAAAACATCATGTTATAAAAGAAAAAGCATCGAACATCGATGCTTTTTCTTTACTTCACCTTATTTTTTCTGGCTTCATTCTCTATTTCATCACTTGTCACATCTAAGACATCTAATAAGAAAATGAAGATTGGAATACCGATAATTAATCCCCATACACCTAAGAAGTGTTCTGAGAAGATTAATACCATAAATGTATAGAAGATCGGTAAGTTTGTTTTTTGCGACATGAACTTCGGGTTTAACACGTAACTTTCAAGCGCATGAATTACTGTTACGATAATTAAAATATAAACAACGTACATAATACCGCCAATATTGTAAGCAATCATACAAAGCGGGAATAACGAAATGATAACCCCAGCTACTGGAATTAAACCGAGTAAGAAGATCATTAACGCTAAACCTAATAATTGCGGGAATCCTAATATCCATAGTGCAATAACGGATAAAACACAGTTAACAACTGCAATTAAAAATTGTGCTTCGATTACTTTTCCGAATGAACGTGCAAATTTCTTACCGAAGTACTCAATTTCAGTATAGAAAATTGCAAGTCGGCTTTCTTTAAATTTTGCAGTAAAAGCAACGATCCGAGCTTTCTCCAATAAGAAAAATAAACTTAAAATTAAAGAAAGTAACACTTGAAGGCCAAATTTCCCAACATTCGTAATCGATTTATACAAAATGTCAACGCCTTGTCCTACATATTTCGAAAGTTCCATATGATTGACAGCATTAACTGCATACTTAATTAATTCACTATCCGGTGGGTTTCTTAAAAATACGTTAAATTGATAAATCAATTGTGAAATTTGTATCGTTAATACTGGTAAATATTTAAATAGCGTAATAGCAATTCCACCAATTAACATTACATATAGAAACGCTATAATAATTTTTCGGTTAATGGGCATGAAATGATCTAATTTGCGAGAAATAAACTTTTGGAATCGATCCATTAAATATGTGAGAATAAACGTAATTAAAATTAAATTCAACATACTTTGCAGCCCGTATAACACGAGAGCAAGTATTACTAATACGAGAAACCTCTGAAATCCTTTGCTTTGAAACAGGTTTTTTATTTGCATAATCGACGAGTACTCTCTCCTGTCCTATAAAGTAAAACGTTAATAAGTAGATTTTTTCTCTCTTCTCTACCTTTAATTATTCATTCATATAAAGATTTTTATAAGCTTATTATAGATCTCTCTTAGCAGATCCTATAGTAGCTTACTTCTTATTTTACAATACAATGACCTAATTCAAAACGTATTCTACACAGTATTAATGAAGATTTAAGGAAACTTACATTTTATTAACATAGGTCTTACCACTACTGTAACATAAAAAGCAAGCTATCAGTAGAAATCTGTCCTACAAATAGCTTGCTTTTCTCGTTTTTTTAAGTAAGTTTTACTATCCAATGAATGGCATAAACATCGGTATGACAACTACAGTTACAACCCCAACTACTGTTACAGCAATACTTGCCATAGCTGCCTCTACTTCACCCATTTCAATTCCTACTGCCACTCCTAATGCGTGACCTGCTGTTCCAAGTGCTAAACCTTTTGCAATTGGATGTTTTACTCTAAATGTTTTTAAGAATAATGCTCCTAATGCGTATACAATAACTGCATTAAAAATAACTGCAAACGATGTAATTGCTGGTATACCACCAATACTTTCAGAGATTGGTAATGCAATTGCTGTTGTTGCTGCTTGTGGTAACATTGAATTCATTACTGCTGTATCTAAACCAATTGCTTTTGCAACAATAAACACGACAATTACTGAGCAAATAGATCCAACCACGATAGCCGATAAAATTTGCCACCAATATTTTTTTAACTTATCCACTTGTTTATATAATGGAATTGCAAACGCGATTGTTGCTGGTTCTAAGAAGAAGCTAATCATTTTTCCGCCAGTATTATATTCTTCAAAAGTAAAGTTACCTACTTTTAGAAAGACAATCCCTAATACCATCGCTACGAATAATGGTGTGAATAAGAAGAATCCTTTTGAATGCTTAAATAATAATGTTCCGATTCCGTATGCGATTAATGAAACGACGATTCCGAAATATGGAGTCATTGTGCTTGCCATGTTCATTCCCTCCTAGCAATATATACTAAATTGGTTACGCAACTTTTCCGTGCTTGCGTCCTTTATTTACTACTTTCAATTCTTTCGTATCTTCTATTTCTTTATCGTCTTTTCCTAAAATAAATTGTGCAAATAATCCTGTTACAGCGAGTAAAATAATTGTTGCGACAACAATTACAGTTAAAATTTGTACAAAATATTGTCCCATTACACCGAGAGAATTAATAACCGAAATACCTGATGGAACGAAAAGGAATCCGATAATACCTGTTAAAGCCGTTCCGAGTGATTCAACTTGTTCCAATTTAATAACTTTTAAACATAATAGGCTAAATAAAATAACTAATCCGATCACCGATGAAGGCATCGGAATTGGTAAATGCGTTGCAATAATATTAGAAACTAACATAATAGCTGAAAATATGAATGCTTGTGATAAGAAACTATATACTTTTTTCGTACTCATTTTGGCCACCTCTTTCGATTTGGTACCTTTATTGTATAAGATAAAAACAAAGCTGTAAGCGTTTGCATAGCGGAACGTCAAATATACAAAATTAGTTACAAAAATAGGCAGATGAAATGCAAAAAGCTACTTCTTAAATACGAAGTAGCTTTTTGAGTTCTTTTGCATATGTACGGCTAACAGGTACTTTTGATCCTTCTTTCATAATTAAATTATATGTAGAATTGAACCATGGTTGTATTTCCGTAATATGATTAATATTTGCAATAAAACTGCGATGGACACGCATAAAACTTGCTTGTGGCAACTTCTTTTCCAAAATTACAAGTGTATCGTGTGTTACATACGTTTCTCTCATTGTTTTTACTGTCACTTTTCCATCCACAAGTCCTACATATATAATATCTTCAATATTCACAAGTACAATCGATTCCTCAATTGGTAATGCTAATTTATGCATCTCGGTCGTTACGTCTACACTCTTTACCTCTTGATTTGTTTCTAATTTTATTTGTTTTTGCTTTTTATATTTCTTTAATGTCTGTACGATACGTTCTTCATCAAATGGTTTTAAAATGTAGTCTAACGCGTCTACTTCAAATGCTTGCAGCGCATATTGATCATAGGCAGTAGCAAACACAATTGCAGGGGGATTTTTCATCTTCTTTAATATATTTGCGATTTCAAATCCGTTATCATCAGATAGCTGAATGTCTAGGAAAACAATATCTGGTTTGTTTTTCATTAATTCCTCTAATGCATCCTCTACACAATCCGCCTCACCAATTATCTCTACTTCTTTCGTTTGCTCTAATAAATACTTCAATTCATCACGTGCTAACATTTCATCGTCAACTACTAATACTTTTAACACTCCGTTCTTCCTCCCCTATTTTTTTAGGAATAACAAAAGTAATCTCTGTCCCCTCATTTAATTCACTTTCAATTTGAAGCATTGTCTCTTTCCCAAATAACCCGATAAGTCGTTCATTAATATTATATAAAGCTGTTCCAGTCCCCTTCTTTGACGACACTACCATTTTTCCTAATTGTTCTAAGCGTTCTTCCTCAATTCCTTGTCCATTATCTTTTACTTCGAAGTGAACCATGCCCCCTTTTTCAAAAACATGCACTTCTACTTCGCATACTGGCTGTTTCTTCGGAAAACCATGTCGCAACGCATTTTCAACCAACAGTTGAAGAACAAATGGTGGTACTAATGTTGTCTTTAACTCTTCCTCAATATACATCTTTACTTCATACTTATTTGGGAATCTTGCTTGTTCTAGTGATAGGTATGCCTGTACATGGTTTAATTCTTGTTCTAGTGGAATCAACAACTGACGTGCCCCTTGCAAATTACAACGAAAATACACGCTAAGCTGCAATAATAACTTCCTTGCCTTTTCTACATCTGTTCGGCATAAAGCTGATACGGTATTAATCGCATTAAATAAAAAATGCGGATTGATTTGTGCTTGTAACGCTTTTATTTCGGCATCTTGCAATAACTTACTTTGTAACTCTGCTTCACCTAACTCAAGCTGCGTGGAAAATATTTTTGCTAATCCTTCTGCAAGTTCCTCTTCAACACGACTTAACTGGTTAGGGTTCTTGAAATACAGTTTTAATGTCCCTATCGTATTTTCATGTGAAGTTAATGGAATAACAATAGCTGCTTGCAAAGGACAGCCTTCATGTTGGCAATTAATAACCTCACGTGATTTCGCTTTCATTATTTTCCCTGTATGTAAAACCTCTTTCGATAAACCTGTTATTAAACTGTGTGAAGGAATATGATGATCTGATGCCAATCCAACGTGAGCTAATATTTTCTCTGTATCTGTTAAGGATACCGCATCCGTTCCCGTAAAACGGTGAATAATTTGTGCCACATGTTTACAAGACTCTTCTGTTAATCCCCTGCGAAAATATGGTAATGTCTTATCAGCAATTCGTAATACTTTATGCGTTTGCAGAGCTTTCGCGTTTTCTTCCTGACGCAAAATAGCTTGTATCATTGAAAGTAAAATAAAACTTCCGAAACTATTTACAAGGATCATTGGTATCGCAATTGTTTTCACGATACTAGTTCCATCCTCTACGACTAATAGGATCATAATCATTTCTAAAGAAACAATAAACACGCTTAAAATCGCTGAAAATTTAGGCGTAATTGCACGATTATATTTTTTGAAAATGTGTCCAATATACCCAGTTATAACACCTGCTAAAATTGAAGAGATTGCACAACTTAGCGCTGTCGTCCCGCCAAGCATATAACGGTGAATACCAGCAATCGATCCTACTCCAATTCCGACGATAGGACCACCAAGCAATCCACTAATTCCAACACCCATAATACGTGTATTCGCAATTGTACTAGATGACGAAACACCTTGTAGCCAATTTTCATTCATAATTGTATTCCCCGCAATTTCAATTCCCGTGTAATTGCTGACAATTGTAAACACTGAAAAAATACAAATAAGCTTAAGCTTATCTACATACCCATCTTGTCTATGAAGAAGGCGCCTGAACGTTCTAATATGAGAAAGTAAAAATCCTAAAATAACAATAAGTCCGACACGTTCAATCATCATAAGTACTAAATTTAGCATCTGTGATTCATTCCTTTTTATATGAGTTAGTTTTATTATGGGAAAATAATGAAGTGGGCGTCAAGAAGAATGCAATATCTTTTGAAATATTTTACACATAACTATCCCCTCTTTATTTGACAACCTAATAGAAGAGTGCTAAAAATAAAGTAATATAATACAGTCCTTTAACCCAACCCCGTGAGGTTGAGAAGGAAGTCGGAATATACTATACGTATGGTCTTTTTTAGAGATACGTATGCTTTTTTGGCCTTCTCATCATATCAGGTGAGAAGGCCTTTTGTTATTCTTCCATAGCGACTGTAGAAGAAAATAAGGAGGAGTAATGATGAACGTTACTACTGATGTACAATCAACAACAGAGGAAACGAAGGAGAAAAGATATAAAACATTGTTTGGTTCTGCGCTAGGATATGCAGCAGAAGGTTTAGATATGTTGCTCTTATCTTTCGTACTCGTCTACATTTTAAAAGAATTTCATTTGAGCCCTGTTGAAGGTGGAAACTTGACATTAGCTACCACAATAGGAATGCTAATCGGGTCTTATTTATTTGGATTTATTGCTGATTTATTTGGGCGTATCCGTACGATGGCCTTCACAATCTTACTATTTTCACTCGCAACAGCACTTATTTATTTCGCAACAGATTATTGGCAATTATTAATTCTTCGCTTTTTAGTTGGAATGGGAGTTGGTGGTGAATTCAGGATTGGAATGGCCATCGTAACTGAAACATGGTCTAAAGAAATGCGCGCTAAGGCGACATCCGTTGTTGCACTTGGATGGCAATTTGGCGTACTAGTCGCTTCACTCCTTCCAGCATTTATCGTCCCGCATTTCGGATGGAGAGCTGTTTTCTTATTTGGACTCATTCCCGCTTTATTAGCTGTTTACGTCCGCAAAAGTTTAAGTGAACCGAAAATATGGGAACAAAAACAACGATACAAAAAAGAATTGTTACAAAAAGAAGCTGAAGGTAATTTAACAACTACCGAGGCAGAACAACTAAAGCAAATAAAAAAGTTCCCACTTCGAAAGTTATTTGCCAATAAAAAAGTAACGATAACAACAATCGGTCTTATTATTATGTCATTCATCCAGAACTTCGGATATTATGGAATTTTCACATGGATGCCAACTATTTTAGCGAATAAATATAACTACACATTAGCAAAAGCGAGCGGTTGGATGTTCATCTCTACAATTGGCATGCTAATTGGAATTGCAACTTTTGGTATTCTAGCTGATAAAATTGGTCGCCGTAAAACTTTTACAATCTATTATGTCGGTGGTACTATATACTGTCTCATTTACTTCTTCTTATTCACAGACTCAACATTATTGTTATGGGGAAGTGCATTGCTTGGATTCTTTGCCAATGGCATGATGGGAGGATTCGGGGCAGTTTTAGCCGAAAACTATCCTGCTGAAGCTCGCTCTACAGCAGAAAACTTTATTTTCGGTACAGGACGTGGTTTAGCTGGATTTGGGCCTGTTATTATCGGCTTACTTGCTGCAGGTGGTAATTTAATGGGAGCATTATCTCTCATCTTCATTATCTATCCAATCGGTTTAGTTACGATGTTATTATGTGTTCCAGAGACGAAAGATAAAGTATTAGAATAGATTGAAAATGTACAGAGTATGAACAGTAGTTAAATAAATAGCAAAGAGGAAGCATCTCAAATGAAACGCTTCCTCTTCTTATATAAATACAATTATTTATTTTGATTTACTAGCTTTTTGGAACAAGAAGCTAGTTTTATCTTCTTCTTTTACAATACCTTGTTTTAACGCTAATTCCCCTGCGACTTTAGGCGCTAGCCATAGCATCGGGAATAACAGAATAGATACTGGAACAGCCGTCACTACAATGAAGGATTGTAAGGCGTTAATACTTCCCTCACCCATATATAAAAGAATCGCCGCAACTGCGCCCATAATAAGCGACCAAAAAACTCGCAAACTAATTCTAGGATCTCCATCTCCAGTCACTGCCATTGAAATCGAATAAGCCATTGAATCTCCTGTTGTTACTACAAATAAAATTGTTAATAAAAGAAATGCAGGTCCAATAATATTAGATAGTGGCAGTTGCTCTGTAATTGCAATCATAGCCGCTGGCATACCAGATTCACTTAATGCCACCGAGATAGAACCAGGATTCATTAACTCATAAAACACACCTGATCCCCCTAGTATAGTAAACCAAAACGTTGTAATAATAGGTGCAATAATTCCAATTGCAACGATGATTTCTCGGATTGTTCTTCCTCTTGAAATTCGGCTCACTAAAATTGCCATCATCGGTCCATATCCAATAAACCATCCCCAGAAAAAGATTGTCCACGACCCTAACCAAGCTGTATCACCACGATATGTGCTCATTGGAATAAATTCATTTATATAAAATCCAAACGAAGAAACAAATGAATCGATAATAAATCCACCTGGTCCAAACAGTAATACGAATACCATTAATAAAACTGCTAACCTAACATTTAAATTACTTATAATTTGAATCCCTTTATCAATTCCCGTTACCGCAGATATAGTAGAAACAGCTACTACACAAACAATAATAGCTAATTGAGTAGTAAACACATCAGGAATGTTAAACAATGCTTGTAACCCATAACTTGCTTGTAGTCCTAAAAATCCGATTGGACCAATCGTCCCTGCAGCTACCGCAATAATGGCAAATACATCGATCATTGTTCCAAGCCAACTCTTTCGCAATCTCTCCCCAAAGATAGGATATAAAAGCGTTCGAGGTTTTAACGGCATATCTTTATGATAATGCCCGTACATCATAACTACCGCACTAATTGTACCTAAAATCGTCCAAGCCAGGAAACCCCAGTGCATATAACTTTGTGCTAAAGCAGGCATTACCGCTTCTTGCGTCCCAGCAGTTATACCTTCATGTATTGGTGGCACCGTCATCAAATGGTACATCGGCTCTGCGGCTGCCCAAAAAACGCCACCTCCAGCAAGTAATGTAGACATAATAATAGCGAGCCATTTTGTCGTACTAATCTCAGGTTTTTCTAGCCCCCCAAGTTTAACTCTCCCATATTTCGAAAATGCCATACACATTGCAACAACAAATGTACCAATTAATAAAACTTGCCAAAAGGCACCAAAATATTTAATTGAAGCTGCAAAACTGCTATTAATGACTCCCTCTACGTAACTTTTATTTAAAATAACTGCAATTACAAATAATAAAAGTGAGCCACCACTAATAAGAAATACAGGCCAATCCGTTTTTCGACTCTTCATTCTCATTTACACTTCCTCCTTCCTCAGCAATCTAAAAAAACAACTTTATTATGTTTTATTGTTTACATCCAAAACACAATGATTATATAAGCATAATAATTCATCAATTTTCTACACACTTATGTTGTCCCTAAAAATATGCTAAATCCCTTATTTAAAAGAAATTTTCTATTCCTATTACATAAAAAAGCAAAACAAAAGACCTTATATTTCTATAAGGTCTTCGAAACAGAAATTTGATTATAACATAAGGAACTCCTTGGTTCAAAAAGCTCCTTCCAAAAATAACCGAGAGTAAAGGCTTCCATTTGCTACGTAACAGTAATTAAAAAAAATTATAATTTGCATAAAAAAACTATACTAGCTATTATTTATGAAAGAAATTTGGCTTCAAAATTTCATTTGGATACGGTTTATGATAAATATGAGTGGTAGCTGGCGACAACGGTGGAATGAGCCATACCCAATTACCTGTTACAACCCGTCCACATGCCGCTTCCTGCTTCTCAAATTGTTGAAATTGTTGCGCAGCTGTATGGTGATCCACAATACTAACTCCTTGTTTTTTAAAAGAATGTAAAACAGCCACGTTTAATTCAATTAGCGCCTTGTCTTTCCATAACGTACCGTTTCTCGATGTATCGAGCTTCATCATCTCCGCAACAGCCGGCAGTAAATTATAACGATCATGATCCGCTAAGTTACGAGCCCCAATCTCCGTCCCCATATACCATCCATTGAACGGAGCGGCTGTATAGGAAATACCGCCAATTTCTAAGCGCATATCTGAAATCATTGGAACCCCATACCATTTTGCTCCTAAAGATGAGATTGGGTACTCTGGATGTTCAATTGGTACCTCTTTCACTTCTTTTTTTGGAATTTCTTTATATACAGGTTCTTTTCCATCGACAGAAAAAACAAGTGGCAATACATCGAAATTCGTACCTTCTCCTCGCCAGCCAAGTTCCTGGCAAAAATCCGTAAACGCAGTGGAATGAGAGTCACCAATCACTCCCATTTCTGTTTTATACCCTGCATACCGAATCAATTGGTGATTATAAATTCGTATATTATTTTCTTCACCTTGATATTGCTTAAAAATTGTAATTGTCGGTTTAACTTTCCCATCGTTCGTTGCATATTTAATATGATGAATTAATGCGTTGTATACACCTTCCTCATCATTTACTTCACGTGCATCTAATATGTGCATCTTACTCCAAAATAGTCTTCCGATACATCGATTACTATTGCGCCATGCCATTCGTGATCCATGAACAAGTTCTTCAAATGTATGCTCATACGTCCCCGTCTTCTCTATCTCAACTTGAATTTCTTTTATTCTCTCTTCTATGAATTGTTCTTTATTAAGCTCTTTATAGCAAACCGTAATAAAATGACTCGCTTCCTCTATTAATTGTTTCGTTTTACTCATAAACGATCTCCTTCTATTTCAACAAAACGTTACTACTTTACAGTATAAGCAAAAAGAATAAGAGTCACAAATGAAAGTCGAAGTGTTACTTTTATTGTAATATTTTTCAGAAAATTAAAGAGATTACTATTGACTTGTATAAAAAATAGGTGTATTTTTGACTCAGGTAAATTATTTTTACCTAGACCAACTTTTTAATGAGAAAGGAGGGAATGTTATGTCTTCATTTCAATTGCCAAAGCTTTCATATGACTATGATGAACTAGAGCCATATATCGATAGCAACACGCTTTCTATTCATCATGGAAAGCACCATGCGACATACGTAAATAACTTGAATGCCGCTTTAGAAAACTATACGGAATTACATAATAAATCTTTAGAAGAGTTACTATGTAATTTAGAAACTTTACCAAAAGAAATTGTTACAGCTGTCAGAAATAACGGTGGTGGTCACTATTGTCATAGTCTTTTTTGGGAAGTAATGAGCCCGCGAGGTGGCAGTGAGCCTAATGGAGACGTTGCAAAAGTAATTGATTATTATTTCAATACCTTTGACAACTTAAAAGATCAACTTTCCAAAGCAGCTATTAGTCGTTTTGGAAGTGGCTATGGATGGCTTGTTCTGGACGGTGAGGAACTTTCCGTTATGAGTACACCCAATCAAGATACACCTTTGCAAGAAGGTAAAATTCCATTACTCGTCATCGATGTATGGGAACATGCCTATTATTTAAAGTATCAAAATCGGCGTCCAGAATTTGTTACCAACTGGTGGCATACAGTGAACTGGGACCAGGTAAATGAAAAGTATTTACAAGCAATGCGATCACAAAAACATTAGTCGTGCGTATAAGGTAAGTTTGGTAATGTACAATTAGTATTGTCGAAATCCTCCAGAATCCCCCGGATTGCCACCGGGGGATTTATGATTATTTCATTGCATGTATGTAATAACGTAATACTTGTTCTATTTCTATTTTCAATTCTCGGAACGGGAATCCTAATTCACTAGCTTTTCCATTATGTAATGTACAATTAATCACTTCATTATAAGGTGCTACATTATCTCCTACTTCTTGAACAAGTGCTTTTATTCCCGTATTTTCTTCTATGAAATGAATAACTTCTCGAGTAGAAACTACCCCGTTGCTACAAGCATTAATTGGCCCTTCTATGTCCTTCATCCCGCACCAAGCTAAAAATTCTCCTGCTTCTTTTTCATGTATAAATGATAACTCTCCATCTAGATTATTCACGGCGACAGGTTCTTGCTTCACAATATGTTCAACGTAAAATTGTAACCTTTTCGTATAATCGTTTTCTCCAATAACAACTGGAAAACGTACTGCAACAACTGGGAATGTTGCTTGTTGAAATGAAACCGCTTCGGCTAATCTCTTTCCTTCACTATAAGTAAAATCCTTCCTACCACCATACGTAACGGCATACTCGTACGGATTAAAGTTCTCTTCTAATAAGCCTAGTGCTGGCTCGTAAACAGCCATTGAAGATGTCATAATGTATTTCTTCGTTTTTCCTCGTAACACTCCACATACTATCTTCGCCGCATTCGAGCTATAGCATAAATTATCGTATACGATATCATAACTTTTATCTTTTAGACGCTCAGCTAGTTGTTTTTCGTCTTCTCTATCTACAATCAATCTGTTTACTACACTTCCAAAAGAATCTTCAGTAATGCCTCTCGTCGCAATTGTTACATCGTGTCCAGCTTGCAAAAGTGCTTCTACTAAATGTTTACCAAAAAATCTTGTTCCCCCTAGCACCAATACTTTTTTCAAATTCATCATCCCCATTTTGATAAATTGTAAAATACTACCTCTCTATTATAAATGCTAATATAGAAAAAGCATGGAATTCGTTTAACGATTCCATGCTTTTCTACAGAAAATATATTAACGTACTCGATATTTATAAATACAATAACAGAAGTATAAAATAGAAATTACGGATACATAAACCCATAGTTCATATACGAATCCCTCTCCCCATACTCCCATAAAATAAAAGAGTGAAGGCAACGTCAATGTTACCCATGATTGTACGAAGGCAATTCTTCCAAGATATTGATTGATATTCTTCTTTTGTGTATTTAATACAAAGAATAAATACCAAAGTAATGCCCACATAAACCACGTTAATGCATTAACAACATCGTGAAATTGAACAAATGAAACAACCATATAGAATAAAGCAATAATTGCTACCCAAATACAAAACCAACCTAAACCGCTACTATCCATTCCTTTTATAAAGGTAACACCTACATATAAATAGGTTAATCCAAATAAGAAAGTAGCTGCATATGAATACACTGTCCAATTACTTTGGTCAGAAATCATGATCAAATAGAACGGAATAATAATTTGTAGTGCACCCACAAATAAATTAAAAACACCCGCACTTTTCATCTCTGCTTTCCCTAATATAACAAGACTATTTAAAAATAAAGCTGCACCCGAAAGTAATAATCCTACGTACCCCATATATCCTCATGTGAAAACCTTACATTTTCACACTGTACCCTCCCCGTCTTGTAAAAATTATATTATTCCTTATTCTCCTTCTTACTTACAACTACATACGAAGTTTTTTCGAAAATAAGTCAGACTTCCTACCTTAAAAAACAATAGAAAAACCCTTTTCATACATTTTATACAGTAATGATGTCAATCAAAATATATCACGCAATAAAAACGCTTTCAATAATACGTAATTCAAGCAAAAAGCTAACAAGATTATTTGATTATAAACGCACTTTAACAATGATACAAGTATTGGAATACTTTTCAATAGAACCGGTTGCTATTCAAATGCTATGGTCAGTAATATTTTATTACATTCTCTTTCCTAAATTGAACATATTACTGACCTCAAGCAACATAATAAAGAAAACAATTTATTATATACATAAAATATCCTACAAATTAATAAGAGAATGCTTTACTAACTACCTTAAATCATTTGATAGCCGTTTTTATTATTTACCTGCCATCTCCAAGAATCTACACACATCTCTTCTAACCCATATTCTGCTTCCCATCCTAATTCTCGTTTCGCTTTAGATACATCAGCAAAACATACTGCTACATCACCAGGACGACGCCCTATCACTTTATAAGGTATTTTTTTACCTGAAACCTCCTCAAAAGCCTTTATCATCTCTAACACACTATACCCTTTACCTGTGCCAAGATTATATGCCTCTATTCCTTTCGTCTCAAGTACTTTCTCAAGTGCCTTTACATGTCCTTTTGCAAGGTCAACAACGTGAATATAATCACGGACACCTGTCCCGTCTTTTGTTGGATAGTCGTTTCCGAATATATTTAGTTCCTTTAATTTACCTACCGCCACCTGCGTTACATATGGCATTAAATTATTCGGAATCCCATTTGGATCTTCTCCAATACGACCACTTTTATGTGCTCCGAAGGGATTGAAATAACGAAGTAACGCAATACTCCATTCATCATCAGCTTTTGCCACATCACGCATAATTTGCTCAATCATTAATTTTGTTTGCCCATATGGATTTGTCACACTTAGTGGAAATTCTTCTGTAATTGGTGACGTTTTTGGAATTCCATATACAGTTGCAGATGAACTAAAAATAAACTTTTTAACATGATGTTTCTGCATCACATCGCATAGTACGATTGTACTTATTATATTATTATAATAATATGTTAGAGGAATTGTAGTCGATTCCCCCACTGCTTTAAATCCAGCAAAATGTATAACCGCTTCAATATTATTTTCCAAAAAAATCTCATTCATTTTTTCACGATTTAAAACACTTTCTTTATAAAATTCAAATTGTTTTCCTGTTATTTCTTTTACTCGATTTAAGGACTCGATTGAACTATTTGAAAGATTATCTACGACTATAATTTTATAATTATTATTTAATAATTCTATACACGTATGACTACCAATATATCCTGCTCCACCTGTTATAAGTATCGCCATATATATAGTCCCCCACTTATTATTAATTATAAAATTTTATAACCTCAATACAAATCTATCCTACCACAAAAGACTGATAATTTAGAATATTTATTTCGAATTATTATTTATATAAAAAAGAGCCGCATAACCTTTACGTTATGCAACTCTTTAACATACATATGTGTCTATATCTTTATTTATTAATCAAGAGAAAATAAAAATCACTCGGAAATTTCATCTTGTTAAATTACGTAGCAATATATACTTAAAAAGTGGGCAAGGCTTCCCAATAACACGAACACGTGAAAAATTTCATGATGCCCCATATGTTTAAACTCTAACCATTTTGGCTTTGTTCCATAAATAAATCCACCGATTGTATAAAGAATGCCTCCAAGCACTAGAAGCACGATACCTCCTGCACTTAAGTTAGCAGCTAACGGTGCAAAGAACAGAACAATTAACCAGCCCATTGTAATATAAATTGCTGTTGATAACCATCTCGGGCAACTAAACCAAAACATTTTAAAAACAATACCACAAATGGCAGTTGCATAAACTAAACAAAATAATAATAAACCGTTTGCGGAATGTAATGTAATTAAACAAAATGGTGCATATGTACCTGCAATCAATATAAAAATCATAGAGTGATCAAGCTTCCGAAAGAAATAAATAACACGTTCACTGGCTACAACACTATGATATACAGCTGATGCTGTATACAGAACCATCATTCCGATACCAAACAAAATAACAGCTGTAATTGCCGCAAAAGATGGCATCTTAATAGAAACTTTTACAAGCATAGCTAATAATGCAATAAATGATAATACAGCTCCTCCCAAGTGGGTAAAAGCATTAACTGGTTCTCTTACATAAGCATTCATATATACACCCCTCATATAATTACATGTAGTTTCAATAACTACATGTAATTATATACGTATTATTATTAGAGGTCAACATTTACAATTCATTTGTTTCGTAATACCATATTTAGAGATAAACTAAACATTATGCTCCACTAAGTTATAAAAGTGAGGGGTTCTACGTGGAAAATATAAATAAACTGCTTGAAACATTATATTTAGAAAAAAACATTACGCTTGAGGATATTCCAAATGTCGACTTGTATGTAGACCAGGTTGTCCAATTATTTGAAAATACTTATTCGGATACAACAAGAACCGATGATGAAAAAGTATTAACAAAAACAATGATTAACAATTACGCAAAAGGGAAACTGTTTATTCCAATCAAAAATAAAAAATACTCAAAAGAGCATATGATTTTAATCAGCTTAATTTATCAATTAAAAGGAGCCCTTTCCATTAATGACATAAAAAGCTCCTTAGAAAATATAAATGAATCCTTATTAAACGATGATTCATTCGAATTAAATACATTATATAAAGATTATCTTTCTCTTACCGAAAAAAACGTCGAAAGCTTTACACAAGACGTAAATAATCTTGTTTCAGAAGTAAGTGAAATTTCTTCCTTAGAAGATCCGAATCTAGAGAAATTTTTATTACTAACATCATTTGTGTCGATGAGTAATATGTATAGGCGCTTAGCTGAGAAGTTGATTGATGATTTAAAAGAATCTTAAATAAAAAAACTATCCACCTATTATAGTGGATAGTTTTTTTGTTTACTTAATTGCCTCATGAACTTTTAATTGTTTACCTTTTATCGTTGTATTTCTCATAACCTTTAAAACAAGTGGTCCTTTTCCGTTTAATATTTCAACATACGAAACATTATCTTGTATTGTAATAATACCTATATCATCAGCAGAAACACCTTGAATTTTAGCAATTGTACCAACGAAATCTACCGCCCTAATTTTCTTTTTCTTTCCGCCATTAAAGTACAATTTCATAATTCCTTTGTTTAGGTCTGCATTTTTATCTTTCTTTATAATTGGTTTAGCATATATTTTTTCTTCAAATACTGCTTTCTCTTTTATAACTTCTTCTTTTGAAGGTGCCAGTTCCTTTGGAATTTCAAATCCGATATATTCCTCAATCTCTTCTAAAAATCTATTTTCATAAGGCGTTATAAATGTAATAGCTTTTCCATTATTACCAGCTCGTCCCGTCCTTCCAGTACGGTGTACATAGCTTTCTTTTTCTAATGGAATATCGTAATTAATAACATGTGTAATATTATCAATATCAATTCCTCTCGCAGCTACATCAGTTGCTACTAAATAACGGAACTTTCCTTTTCTAAAATCATCCATAACTTCAAAACGATCTTCCTGCACCATACCACCGTGTATTTTGTCACAAGGATAATTAACTCGTTTTAGCTGTCTATATACATGGTCTACGTTTTCTTGTGTACGACAAAAAATAATGCAACTGTCTGGATTTTCAATCATAGTTACATCCTTAAGAAGTGAAAGCTTCTCTTCTTCCCTTACTTCAAAAAGGGTATGTTCAATTTTATCTGTTGTAATCCCAGCTGCTTTAATTTCAATATGAGTTGGTGCATTCATATATGTACGGGATAACTTTTCAATATCTTCCGGTAGGGTTGCTGAAAATAGCATTGTCATTCTTTTTGTAGGTAATTCATCAATAATTGCCTCTACTTGATCGATAAAGCCCATATTTAGCATTTCATCTGCTTCATCAATCACTAAATATTTCAATCGATCTAAAGGAAGGGTCCCTTTTTCAATATGATCCAACACACGTCCTGGGGTCCCCACTACAATATGCGTCTTTTGCTTTAACTCTAATTTTTGACGTGCAAATGGAGATTTACCATAAATTGCAGCAGCTTTAATT
Organism: Bacillus cereus group sp. N6; assembly: GCF_016483705.1. Lineage (NCBI taxonomy): Bacteria > Bacillati > Bacillota > Bacilli > Caryophanales > Bacillaceae > Bacillus > Bacillus cereus group sp. N6. The sequence goes on along the minus strand of NZ_JAEHBI010000016.1, from coordinate 43,599 downwards.
CTTTTGAATCGCCCTATATTCGTAATATCTTCTTTCACTTGAACAGCAAGTTCCCTCGTTGGTGTTAAAACTAATGCTTGTGGTTTATTCTCTTCCCACTCTACCATTTCACAAAGTGGTATTCCGAACGAAGCCGTTTTTCCACTTCCCGTTTGCGACTTTACAACAAGATCCTTCTTTTGCAATGCAACTGGAATAACCTCTCCTTGCACTTCTGTCGGATGCTCATATCCTAAACCAGTAAGTGCTCGTCTTACTTCTTTACTTAATGCATAATTACTAAAGCTTTTTTTACTCATATATTAACCTCATTTGATTTTATATTTAACCTATTATGTTCTTCATACCTCACTTTAGACTATAGTAAGATACTATATTAATCCACTGTTTTCAATTCGTTTCAACCTAAATTTATCTAAGTATAATTTTAAAATAGGAAAAGGCAGCCTTAATAATAAGTCTGCCCTATCTATACTGTATTCATTTTTACGGAACTAATTTTTTCACAACTGGTATTCTTTGCAATACTAACGTAATTACCAGACTAAGAACAATTGTAATCGTTACATTAATAGGTATTGCCAATATTGCATGTACACGCTCATTTACCTTAGGGAAAACCATGTACAACAAGTTATTTAATAAGAAGAAGTGAAGAATATAGATTCCAAGGCTTGCTTGATTTATAAAACGGAATAACAATGGTAATTCTCTTTCTGACTTTTGGAATGCATATTTGAAAAATATAAATAATCCGATCGCCATCAGTACAACACCTGGCGCAAAATATCCATACCAAAACTGCTCTAACTGTCCATTTGCTTTTACTGTATAGTAATATGTAATAAAGAATGTACTAATAAATCCTACAAGTCCTCCAATGTAAGAAATATTCCTCCATTTTTTCGAAATATCGTAATTGGATAAATAATAACCAAGTAAGAAATACCCTACATAATTTGTAACGTAAAATAATTCAATGTTAAAGTTGATAGGATAATAATATTTCACTAAATTGACTACAACAGACGCATATAGCCATAAAATTAAAAAGTATTCTATCTCTCTTTTTTTAGCGTTCTTCACAAAGATTTTCAGTAGAGGTGTAATTAAATATATCCCTACAATCATGTATAAGAACCATAAATGTCCCCCAATAGTATCCGTTAAAAAGTGCTTTATCCCTTGCTTTAAAGATGCCGGGAAATATCCTGCATATGCTCCATATGCATAAAATATAGCGCTCCAAGCTACAAAAGGTATAATTACTTTACTTGCACGCTTCTGTAAAAATTCCCCGACTGAAATATCTTTTGTACCCTTTAACAATAACGCTCCACTAATCATTACAAAAATCGGAACACTCGCACGTGAAATCGATTCAAACAAGTTACCAGCCATCCAGCGTGATACGTTATTTGCATCTAACATAGAAACATAACCAGCAGAAACGTGAATTGTAACCACTGCGATCGTTGCTAATACACGCAACCAATCCATATATACTAAGCGCTTCATTAGCACCCCTCCTAAATTTACCTCTTTAACTTTTATTTCCCAAACATAATTTTACATCAAATAATACTATGTTTAAACACATTTTAATTACATGAACTTACAACATACGTAGCTAAACCTTAATTTTTAAATATAAACATGAAAACCTTTGACTTATGAGTGAAAATAATGTAAATTATCTTTTGGACGAACATTTTTAAACAAAATGAATAAAATATTCGTATTTTAGGGGTGTAAATGATGGAAAACGTATTCGACTATGAAGATATTCAATTAATTCCTGCGAAATGTATTGTAAACAGCCGCTCTGAATGTGATACAACTGTCACTTTAGGTAAACATAAATTTAAATTACCTGTCGTACCTGCAAATATGCAAACGATTATTGATGAAAGAATCGCAACTTATTTAGCTGAAAACAATTACTTCTATATCATGCATCGTTTCCAACCAGAGAAACGTATCTCATTCATTAGAGATATGCAATCACGTGGATTAATCGCTTCTATTAGCGTTGGTGTAAAAGAGGACGAGTATGAATTCGTACAACAATTAGCTGCTGAGCAACTTACACCTGAATACATCACGATTGATATTGCACACGGACATTCTAATGCTGTAATCAACATGATTCAACATATTAAGAAGCATTTACCAGAAAGCTTCGTTATCGCTGGAAACGTTGGGACTCCAGAAGCGGTAAGAGAATTAGAAAACGCTGGTGCTGACGCAACAAAAGTTGGTATTGGACCTGGTAAAGTTTGTATTACTAAAATTAAAACAGGTTTTGGAACTGGCGGTTGGCAACTAGCTGCACTTCGCTGGTGTGCAAAAGCTGCAAGTAAGCCAATTATCGCTGACGGTGGTATTCGTACACACGGCGACGTAGCTAAATCTATTCGATTTGGGGCGACTATGGTTATGATCGGTTCTCTATTCGCTGGTCATGAAGAGTCTCCAGGGGAAACAATCGAAAAAGACGGCAAACTTTATAAAGAGTACTTCGGTTCAGCTTCTGAATTCCAAAAAGGTGAGAAGAAAAACGTTGAAGGTAAGAAAATGTTCGTTGAGCATAAAGGTTCTTTAGAAGATACTTTAATCGAAATGGAACAAGATCTTCAATCTTCTATCTCTTACGCTGGCGGAACAAAATTAGACTCAATTCGTACTGTAGATTATGTAGTCGTGAAAAACTCTATTTTCAACGGTGATAAAGTATATTAATTTTAAATTTAACTCGAAGGACAAGCATTTTTATGCTTGTCCTTCTTTTTCATACATAGAAATGTAAATTATTTTCATTTTACTGAATTTTCTAGTATCATGTTTTTAGATACTTATAATAAGGGGGATATAACAAATGAAAAATGTAATTGAGAAACGCCATATTCGCACAGAAGTCCCTACTGAACTAACATGGGACCTCTCTGATTTATACGAATCTGATAAAGAGTGGGAAACTGCATTACGTGTATTAACAAACGATATAAAAAAACTTGATGCGTTTAAAGGACAATTACACACTAGCCCCACTACCTTATTACATTGCCTACTTTTAGAAGAAGATCTTTTAATGGAGTTAACAAAACTATACTCATATGCAAATTTAAAAGAATCCACTGATCGTACAAATCCAATTATTCAAGCGAACTCTTCCAAAATTGCTGCTTTATGGACGAAAGTACATACTGCACTGTCCTTTATCCATAATGAAATCCTCTCATTCGACGAAGGAACAATTGAAAAATATTTAGCTGAAGAAACAAAACTCGAACCTTTCCGTAAGTCATTACTAGACATCCTACAAAAAAGGCCGCACACGCTCTCTCCTGAAACAGAAGAAGCTCTTGCTGCACTTGGCGAAGTACATAGTTCTCCATACAAAATTTACGGTATGACTAAATTAGCCGATATGGATTTTACCTCCATACAAGACGAAAAAGGAAACGAACTCCCTGTATCATTTTCATTATTTGAAAGCAAATATGAGTTCTCTCCAAGCGTAGACATACGTAGAAAAGCATACTCATCATTTGTTTCCACCTTAAAACGATATAAGAATACAGTGGCAACAACATATGCTACTGAAGTAAAAAAACAAGTAACACTCTCTCGTTTACGCAAATTTGAATCTGTTACTCATATGCTTTTAGAACCTCAAAAAGTTCCACTTGAAATGTATAACAATCAACTTGATATTATTTATAAAGAATTAGCGCCTCATATGCGCCGTTTTGCAGATTTAAAAAAGAAAGTATTAGGACTCGATCAAATGCTGTTCTGCGACTTACATGCACCTTTAGATCCCGAATTTAATCCAACCATCACATACAAGGAGGCTGGTAAATTAATTCAAGATTCTTTAAAGGTATTAGGCGATGAATATAGTTCCATTATCGAAAAAGGATTCAAAGAAAGATGGGTTGATCTTGCAGATAACGTAGGCAAATCCACCGGAGCATTTTGTTCAAGCCCATATGGTTCTCATCCATACATTTTAATTACATGGCAAAATACGATGCGTGGATGCTTCACATTAGCACATGAATTTGGCCATGCTGGTCATTTTTATTTAGCAAATAAAAACCAGCGTATTATGAATGTACGTCCATCTATGTACTTTGTTGAAGCACCATCTACAATGAATGAATTACTATTAGCCCAGCATTTATTAGCGACTACTGACGACAAGAGAATGCGCAGATGGGTGATTCTGCAACTACTTGGCACATATTATCATAACTTTGTTACTCACTTACTTGAGGGAGAATATCAAAGAAGAGTATATACCCTAGCAGAAGAAGGAGAAGCACTTACAGCTACAACTTTAACTGAAATAAAAACAAATGTACTTTCGACATTCTGGGGAAATTCTGTAGAAATTGACGAAGGTGCTGGCTTAACTTGGATGCGCCAACCTCATTATTATATGGGCTTATATTCTTACACCTATTCCGCAGGCCTCACTGCATCTACTGCGGTAGCCCAAATGATTAAAGAGGAAGGGCAACCTGCCGTTGATCGCTGGTTAGATGTACTTCGCGCTGGTGGTACGATGAAACCACTTGAATTAATGAAGCATGCCGGAGTAGATATGTCAAAACCAGATGCAATCCGCAGGGCTGTTTCTTACGTCGGTTCCTTAATTGATGAATTGGAACGTTCTTATCAAGAATAAAAAAAAGCCCTCACTTTATGAGGGCTTTTTTCATATTTATTTTCCAAATCTTTTACGGTATCCACATTTCCTGCATAGCTCTTCGACTGCAACTCTTTTCGAAAATCCATCGACAATGTTTGTTGCTCTTTCACCTTCTATAATATTAGAAAATGAGTCATTATTAATATTCCCAAGGTTAATAATCCCTTCACCATCTAAACAGCAAGGAATAACCGTTCCGTTCGCTAAAATACCCGCTTGATTTCGAAGACCATGACAGAATCCTTTTCCATCATCCTCTTCTTCATGTAATGCTGGCCACTGGAATTCATAGTCTTGATTAATAAAGACGCGTTCTGCAATTTTTATACCTTTTCCTGGTGTAAGCTTCTCTTCGATTTGATAAGAGAGACCAAACTCATTTTCAATGATGGATAATAAATCTCTATTTTTCTGGATTTCAGCATTTGTTTTATTATCCTGAGTTAAATTCCATAACCGTAGTGAAACAATTAAATCCGATTGACTTGTCGCCTCTCTAATGAAGGAAAGTATACTCCTTACATAACCTTCTTTATCTTGCGAACCTGGATGCCCATCAAAACTGTGCAGTGAAAAATTCATTTGTCTTAAAGCAGGCTTATTTAACAGTCTATGCCTTCTCTTATTAATTAACGTTCCGTTCGTTGTAATATTAACTTTAAACCCTTTTTCATGGCTCAAATCTAACAGTTGATCTATTTTTGGATGGAGCAATGGCTCACCCTTCACGTGCAAATAAATGTAGTCTGTGTGAGGTTTAATTTGGTCTAATCTTTTAGCAAAATCCTCCACAGAAATGAATTGCTTCTGCCTTTCCGTCGGCGGACAAAAGCTGCACGCAAGATTACATACACTCGTAATCTCCAAGTAAAACTTTTTAAACTTCTTCACCTTTAATTCCTCACTTCTATGACTACTTATACTTTTTCCTCTTCATATTACAACACACTTTTTTATAAATAGAAACATACTTATTTTAGGAAACCTTCGTACTACCTATTAATATTTAAAAGACCATCGGTGGTTTTTGCCCAATGGTCTTTTTTACTCTTTTTATATACAAAAAGTAATTTTATTTATGATACGGTTCCCCACGATTAATACGAAACGCTCTATACACTTGCTCAAGCAATACTAATCGCATTAATTGGTGTGGTAATGTCATCTTTGAAAAAGAAAGAGATTCGTTTGAACGCTTCATTACTTCTGAACTTAGTCCAAGTGATCCACCTATTACAAATGCAACTTTACTCTTTCCATATGTAGCAAGACGATCTAAGCTTACTGCAAATTCTTCTGATGATTTTTGTTTTCCTTCTATTGCTAACGCAATGACATGCGTATCGTCAGAAATTTTATCCAGTATACGTATACCTTCTTTTTCTTTTACAATTAACATTTCTGCTACACTTAAATTTTCTGGCGCCTTTTCATCTGGCAATTCAATTACTTCTACTTTTGCGTATGCAGATAATCGTTTTAAGTATTCTGCTATACCTTGTTTTAAATATTTTTCTTTTAATTTCCCAATTGAAATAATCGAGATATTCACACTCATTCCCCACCTTACAAACATGTTATCCACATAACTTATCCACATATCCACAATTGTTACCCACATATTGTGTGAGAATCTGTGTTCGATACAACATATGTCGCCTCGTTTTGACAAAATTCACATGTTTTTTTCTCTTTTTCTGAGTTATCCACATTGTTGATAACCGGTGCAACTTCACACTCATCCACAATAATATCTAAAGCTAATTCAACATGTTCTAAACAACAAGGTAAATTCATATTCTTCACCTCACTTTTCTACAATAGAAAACAGGAGGTAGGCCCTCCTGTTTTTAATACTTTTGAATGCCTAGTTTAACCGTTGTTGTTGCTCGTTTTGTACCACGATAAAACGTAAGAGTCATTTTATCATTAATTTTTTTATCATATAAGGCCGTACGGAATCCAATAATATCGCGAACCGGTTTTCCATCTACTGCTACAATCACATCGTGTTCTCGTAAACCAGCATCTACACCTGGCGAAGGACTTTTCACATCTAAAATGCAAACTCCCTCTGTTACATTGCTTGGTAAATGCAATGTTTTTGACCAATGGTAATTTGGAATCTCATTTAACGATCTAAGTTCAATTCCAACATACGGTCTCCTTACTTTTCCATACTTCTCTAATTCATTCATAATTGGAACAGCTCTAGTAACTGGAATAGCTAGTCCAATTCCTTCTACTTCTTTTGCTGCAATTTTCATTGAGTTAATGCCAATTAATTGACCTGCCGCATTTACAAGCGCACCACCACTATTACCTGGATTAATTGCTGCGTCTGTTTGCAATACTTCTACTTGCCAATCGTAATGTCCATCTTGATCCAAATCTACAGGAACAATACGTTCCTTAGCTGAAATAATGCCTTGTGTAACGGTTCCTGAAAATTGCAGCCCGAGTGGGTTTCCAATCGCAATGACCGGTTCTCCTCTACGAACAGTATTAGAATCGCCAATCTCAATTATTTTTTTCACATGCTTTGCATCTATTTCTAGTACAGCCAAATCTGTGACTACATCCGTTCCTAATACTTTTCCCGGAACCTTCTTACCATCACTTAAGCTTACTTCAATACGATTTGCTCCAGCAACAACATGATTATTCGTTACAATATAAGCTTGGCCATCTGATTTTTTATAAATTACACCCGATCCTGTACCAGCTTCTGAATCTGCCTCTGAAAAATTATCTCGTTGAATATTAATAACGCCAACAACAGCTTCAGACGCACGATCAACAGCATCAACAAAGCTAATCTGTTTAATTCCTTGAGCTTCGGCCATATTACTTCCACTTGCTTCAGCTTGCGGAAGCGCGCCCGCATCATTCGCAAATAAAGGAGCTCCAAATGCAAATAACGAAGCTCCTACAATTGTTCCTGCTATACTAGAAATAACAATACCTTTATGCTTCTTTTTTCTTGCACGTTTCATACGATAATTTTCTTCATCAATAAAGGACATATTTGTTCACCCATCTTCCTGAAAACAACTATATTCACCTTTATTGTTTACTAAAATGAAGAATTATACGTATTGAATTTTTGTAGGCATTTTCGGATCTGTATCGTGAATTTCAAAGGCTTCTCCCACTCCAAATCCTTTTTCCTCTAATACTTGTGATACTGACATACGTGCGAGCTCTTTCATGTTATTATCTAAACTTAAATGAGCTAAATAAATATGTTTTGTCTCATCTGTAATTACATCCGCCATCGCTAATGCAGCGTCCTCATTACAAACGTGACCCACATCACTTAAAATACGTCGCTTAATACTCCATGGATAACGTCCCATACGAAGCATTTCCACGTCATGATTACTTTCAAACACGAAAGCATTAGCACCCTTAATAACACCTTTCATACGGTCACTCACGTATCCCGTATCTGTAATAAGGGCTAACTTTCTATTATTGTTATGAAAAGCATAGAACATCGGCTCTGCCGCATCATGAGAAACCCCAAATGACTCGACCTCAATATCACCGAATGTTTTCACATCCCCAACTGAGAAAATAAACTTTTGCTCAGTTGGGATATTTCCTATTAAATGTTCCATTGCATTCCATGTTTTCTCATTTGCATAAACAGGTAAATCATATTTACGTGCCAATACACCTAACCCTTTAATATGGTCACTATGTTCATGTGTTACAAGAATACCTGATACATCATTTATATTTAGTTCTGCCTGTTTAAATAAAGCCTCTGTTGCTTTACCACTTAAACCTGCATCGACGAGTAATTTTTTTTCATCTGTTCCTACATATAGCATATTCCCTGTACTTCCACTTGCAAGTACGCTAAAATGCAACCCCATTCTTTCTCACTCCAGTATGTTCATCAACCACTTGATTTTCCCTTTCCCCTAATTCCATAACTTGTCCTTCGATTGCATTTACAAAGAAGTCCTGCTTCTGCTCCGTTTTTAAATTCCATGTTGGAGCGAGTACTTGGTTATTAGAAGTAGATGCGGTAAGGGTGGCATAACCAATTTGTGCTTCTTTTACATGTGTATTCCCATGAACTTTATTTTTTAAATACAGATTTTCTAAAGCTGTTTGAGCAGTAATAATTTCTTGCTGTTTCGTTTTTTCACTTTCGCCCATTTCTTTTAAATCAGTTAGCATCGTCTGCGTGTACGACACGAGTTCATTTTTTTCATTTAATTCCACAACAATCATTGCCTGATCGTTATAGAAAATAGGCTTATCTTTATATTTTTGGAAGAAGTAAATTTTAGAGTCTTTCATCGCCCCAAACTCATACTTTTGTCCATCCAATACATAGTTCTTCAAAAAATCACTATACTTATCTTTGGATAATGATTTTGTATTTAAAAAGGGCTCTTTTAGCTTACTTTCTATCCTGTACATATTTTGTATATGCGCCGTTTGATTCTTTAAAGACTGTACATCTTCTTCTTTAAACGCCTTGTTTTCCGCCCTAATAAATGATTCTTTTTTCGGTTCTTTAGGGAAATTACCCATAGTAATTTTATTTGCTTTTAATTCTTGATCTATCTTTGTTTCTGCAATAAGCTCCAATTGATTACTATCTTGCTTTTGAATGAATTGAAAAATGAGAAAGAGGTCCAAAACAAAAAAGGTCACAATAAATATGGTTTTAATCCGATCCCAATCCATTTAGTCCTCCCTCACTCCACTCATATATTTTTTGTTTACCCGCTTCATCTTCAACAAACTTTACATACCAAATTGGCTGTAGTCGAGCTACTTGCCCATCTAGTGATAATTTGTATCCAATACCAATGTCTTTAATGAATCTTTTATCTACCGCGGCATTATTTTCTAAAGATGCTATTACAACATGACCTGATGGAAGAGTAACCTTCTGTTCTATACCTTTCGTATTTAAAGACAACAACGGTCTTTCATATTCCATTACTTCTTCTGATCCCCATACTTGTCTCAATTCAGCTAATCCATCTGTATTGAATACGGAATATCCATCTTCATGTAAACGGAATACCGTCTGTCCTTTATTCATATAATCCAAACGATATGAATCCAAACTCCCACTGTGACCATTTACAAAATCAAAGCTTTTTTGTAAAAGCATTAAATTATCTGTCGTTTTCTCACTTGAAACAGAAGAATTTTTATACTTTAGCATATGATGATCGTTTTCAATCTCCATGGACCTAATACCATCCGTAAATGTTTCTTTCGATTTCTCGGTAATAGGGCTTAAATAACGTGGGTCACTAAAAAGAGCATTCTTAAATGTATCAACCGCTAAATTAGATGAAATATATGTTATATTACTTAATTCTGTCGTTCCATCTGGTAAAAATAGCTTTTTCATATCATTAATTTGATAGTCAAAATAAGGTTTTGCCGATACTATAAATTGATTTTGTACATTTACAATATCTTTTAAATACACACCACTTAATTTTGCTTCATATATTCTAGAGTTATCACCATCAGAAACAAAATTAATTTTAATTTCTTGATCCCTACTTCTAGAAGGATCAAGAATAATTCGATTAAAATATTTAGGCTTATTTATACTTTTTTCTTTCATATTAAACATAGATTTAACTGCATCAAACGGGATGTTGGTAGGAAAAACAAGTTCAATTTTCCCTTCACCATGCACATAAGAAAGGAAATCAGCCTTAGCAATCGATATCTCTTTGAAATCATGTAATTCCCCTGCTTCCAAAGGTTTATAGATTGATTCTATATCTCCCTCTCTTTTGCTCCCATAATGATTTTTATCTTTATGCACGATGATAGAAGTAGGGCGGACAACATCAGCGATTTTAGTTTGAGTAATTCCTTCATTCCCCTGCACAAATTTTGCATTTTGCATAGACGTGGAATCTGGCACATACGTCCATAAGTTAAAAGTAAGAAATAGGCTAATTACAACTAAATTAATTAAAACTATCGTTTTAACATTTTCCATACTCATTCCCAATCGTCCTCTTCATCTGCTGCCATTGGCAATGTGAAGTAAATAGTTGTCCCTTTTCCTTCCTCACTCTTCGCCCAAATCGAGCCACCATGTGCCTCAATCATTTCTTTTGCAATTGCTAATCCAAGTCCTGTACCACCCATTTGTCTTGAACGTGCTTTATCTACGCGGTAAAAACGTTCAAAGATTTTATCGACGTTTTCTTTGGGAATACCCATTCCTTGGTCACTTACACTAACCTCTAATAATTCCCCACGATCACGTAAGCGATATGTTACTGTTCCACCTTCTGGTGAATACTTTAATGCATTCGAAATAATGTTATACAAAACTTGCGTAATTTTATCCGTATCCATATCAATAAATCGGGATTTCTTAGAGAAAGATCGTTTGAAACTTACGTTTTGCTCTTTAGACATTTCAAAACGATCAATAATATTATTAAAGAAGTCAGTAAAGTCGACCCATTCTTTCATTAAACGATGTTCTGTACTATCGAGTTTAGAAAGTTGCAATAACGCATTTACAAGTCTAATCATTCTTTCTGTTTCTTCTTGTGTAACTGTTAAAAATTGCGGTGCAATATTCGGATCTTGCCACGCGCCGTCCGTAAGTGCCTCTAAGTAACTGCGCATCGTTGTTAATGGCGTTCTTAATTCATGGGAAACGTTTGCCACAAACTCACGGCGTTCCCTCTCTATACGCTCCTGCTCAGTTACATCATATAATACGGCAATTAAACCATTTGCTTTCCCTGTCTCTTTTTGAATAACAGAGAAACTAGCACGTAAAATATATGGCTCATTTCTCGTACTAAAATCTAATAAAACGGAATCAGGCTCTTCGTATAAATGATCGAGCGTAAATTCTTCTTGTATCCCTAATACTTCTAAAACAGATTGATCGAGCGCCGTTTCACGCGAAACATTTAGCATCTTTTCCGCAGGATCATTTAATAAAATAATGTCTCCTTTTCGGTCAGTAGCAATTACTCCATCTGTCATATGTGATAAAACAGATGATAATTTACGTCTTTCACTTTCCGTTGAAGAACGAGCTTGTTGTAATTTTTTTGATAAATTATTGAAAGATAATGCTAATTGTCCTATTTCATCATGGCTATGCACTTTTACTTTTCTTGAATAGTTTCCTTTTGCCATTTCAATCGCTTGTCTTCGCATATCTGAGATTGGTCTCGTAATCGTTTGAGCTAACAAAATTCCAAGTACAGCTGTTACGAGTAATGCAATAACGGTTCCAGTCGCAAAAATTTGATTAATATCCTTCATCTGTTTATAAACATCTTCCATAGATGCAACAATGTAAATAACACCAAGTGCATCCTTGCCGTTATCATCTAGAATAGGAGTAAGCATAACTTGTACACGATGTCCTGTACGACCATCCTTCTCAATTTTCACTTCTGGCTTTTTTTGTACCAATACCCGTTGAACAGCTATATCAGTTGATGTTCTATTTACCTTGTTTTGCTTTGACTCATCTGAAATAGCGAGTAACTTTCTATGCGAATCAAATACACTTACCTCTTGGATATCTTTCTTTCGATCAGAGGCAAATTTTCGAATTGAAGTTTTAATCGTTTCATCTGTTGATTCTGTTTCTGCCTTTGTATAACTTTTTTTAAACTCTTGTTTCAAGTTATATGATAATAAGTTCGTTTGCTGCGTTAAAGAATCTCTAAAGCCTTGTACAAGACTCTTTTCTAACTCTCTTACAAAATATACCCCAATAACTTGCATAGCTATCAATATTAATAGCATATATATGAGTACAAATTTTAAATGAATAGATTGAAAAAAACCAACTTTCTTCATATACTATTCCTGCTCTGGGTCACGCAAGTAATATCCTACTCCACGTCTAGTTACAATTAAAGTAGGATGACTTGGATTATCTTCAATTTTTTCACGTAAACGACGCACTGTTACATCCACTGTACGTACATCTCCAAAGTAGTCATAACCCCAAACTGTTTGCAATAAATGCTCACGAGTCATAACTTGTCCTAAATGTTTGGCTAAATAATGTAGTAGCTCAAACTCACGATGTGTAAGTTCAATATTTTCCTCACGTTTCGTTACACTATACGCATTTGAATTGATAACGATTGGTCCAATAACCATTTCCGTATTTTCTTCTTTTTCTGCAGCACCACCTTGTTGATGGCGACGTAAATTCGCCTTCACACGAGCAAGTAGTTCCCTCGTACTAAATGGCTTCGTTACATAATCATCTGCTCCAAGCTCAAGCCCTAATACTTTATCAATTTCAGAGTCCTTTGCTGTAAGCATAATAATCGGCATTTCTGAGCTTTTACGTATTTCACGGCAAACCTCTAAGCCATCCTTACCTGGTAGCATAATATCTAATAAAACCATATCTGGCTGCTCTTCATTCGCTTTTTCAATCGCTTCATCACCATCATGCGCCATTACAATTTCAAAACCTTCTTTTTCTAGGTTGAACTTCAAAATATCCGCAATCGGCTTTTCATCATCAACTACTAAAATTTTCTTTCCCATCATCGTCTATTTCCTCCTTATAAAGTGAAACTTTAATCGGGCATTTACGTGCAGTTGATCCCGCACCTAACTTCTTTACCTTCGTTGAATTTTTGGGTGGGGTCTTACTGCCCGTTAATGCGGGGTAAAAATATGTTCAATATCCCTAAACACATTGATGTCTACATAGTATGTCCCTATATGGCCGCATCTTTTGCTTAAGTACTTTCTCCTCTATTCTCACAGACTCATGTATGATCCACTTTTACACGGAATCCTATACGATCTATAGAAAAACCTCTAGCTTCAACTGCTAGAGGCTTCTCATTCTATTTTAAAATAACTACTCAATTTTGTAAAATTACACAAATAAAAAGGATATTAAGTGGGCCCACTTAATATCCTGAGAGTGGCTCGGGACGGAATCGAACCGCCGACACGAGGATTTTCAGTCCTCTGCTCTACCGACTGAGCTACCGAGCCAAAACTATATATAAAACCACTAATGGTGGTATAAACAAAAGTGGCGGTCCCGACCGGGGTCGAACCGGCGATCTCCTGCGTGACAGGCAGGCATGTTAACCACTACACCACGGGACCAAAAATGAACATAAAAAAAACATGACCCGTACGGGATTCGAACCCGTGTTACCGCCGTGAAAGGGCGGTGTCTTAACCACTTGACCAACGGGCCACGAAAAATAAAATGGTGAGCCATGAAGGATTCGAACCTTCGACCCTCTGATTAAAAGTCAGATGCTCTACCAACTGAGCTAATGGCTCATACTCACCAACGTCATATTTTCGTGACGACAAGATGTATCATAACATGTTTCCTTTGTTTTTTGCAATACTTTTTTTATTTTTTTATAAAAGATAAGAAAAAACTCATGCGGACATGAGTTTTTTCTCAAAAATATCAATTAAGCTTCGTATACGTTACGAACGATATTTGTTTGGTTACGATCTGGTCCAACTGAGAACATAGATAATTGAATTCCTGTTAACTCAGAAACACGTTCTACGTATTTTCGTGCATTTTCAGGAAGCTCGTCTAATGATTTTACACCAGTAATATCTTCTGTCCAACCTGAAAGTTCTTCGTATACAGGCTCACATTTCGCTAAAATGTTTAAGTTTGCTGGAACTTCATCGATAACTTCGCCATTGTATTTGTAAGCAACGCAAATTTTAAGAGTCGGAATACCTGTTAGAACGTCGATAGAATTTAATGATAAATCTGTTAAACCACTAACACGACGCGCATGCCTTACAACAACGCTATCGAACCAACCTACGCGGCGTGGACGACCAGTTGTCGTTCCGTACTCACGACCAACTTCACGAATTTGATGACCAATTTCATCATGAAGCTCCGTAGGGAACGGACCATCACCTACGCGGCTTGTATATGCTTTACACACACCTACAACGCGAGTAACTTTCGCAGGACCAACTCCAGTTCCAACTGTTACACCACCAGCAATCGGGTTAGAAGATGTAACGAACGGGTACGTACCGTGGTCGATATCAAGCATAACACCTTGTGCACCTTCAAATAATACACGGTGATTGTTATCTAGTGCATCATTTAATACAACAGACGTATCACATACATATTGCGCGATTTGTTGTCCGTACTCGAAGTACTCTTCGAAGATTTCTTCTACACTGAAACCTTCTGTATCGTACATTTTTTCAAATAAACGATTTTTTTCTACTAAATTGCGCTCAAGCTTTTCTTTAAATGCTTCACGGTCTAAAAGATCAGCCATACGAATACCAATACGAGCAGCTTTATCCATATATGCAGGACCGATACCTTTTTTCGTTGTACCGATTTTGTTATCACCTTTACTTGCTTCTTCTAATTCATCTTGTTTTAAGTGATAAGGTAAAATAACGTGCGCACGGTTACTCACACGTAAATTATCAGTACTTACACCACGATCGTGTAAGTATTTTAACTCTTCAAGTAATGCTTTCGGATCTACTACTAAGCCATTTCCGATTACACAAATTTTCTCTTTATAGAAAATACCAGATGGAATTAAGTGTAATTTATATTTAACTCCGCCGAAAACAATTGTATGTCCCGCGTTATTTCCACCTTGATATCTTGCAACTACTTCCGCATGCTCAGAAAGAAAATCAGTGATTTTACCTTTTCCTTCGTCGCCCCATTGTGTTCCTACAACTACTACTGAAGACATTATTAAAGCACCTCCGCGATTTTCAAACGATCTATTCAAACAATATAATTGTACCAAAACCGAAAAAGAAGTCAACCAAAAAGCGAACATTTTTTTATTAAAAAACATTTTCGTTCGTAAGAATTATATTTTCACACTATGAAAGCCTTATCTTTCCTATAAAAAAAAAGAAACACATCTTATTATAAGAAATGCATTTCTTTTTTATACTATCTTTATGCAGGCGGCGCATGTCCATCCTCGAAGCGACGTTCTAAGTTAACGAACTTATTGAACTCTTTAACGAATGCGAGCTCTACTGAGCCTACGGGACCGTTACGCTGCTTTGCAATAATAATTTCAATCGTATTTTTATTTTCCGTTTCTCGGTCATAGTAATCTTCACGATATAAGAAGGCTACAATATCAGCATCCTGCTCGATACTTCCTGATTCACGAATGTCAGACATCATCGGACGTTTATCTTGACGAGATTCTACACCACGAGATAACTGTGACAAGGCAATAACAGGCACTTGTAATTCACGCGCAATCCCTTTTAATGTACGAGAAATCTCAGATACTTCCTGCTGACGGTTTTCTCCTGATTTCCCGCTTCCTTGAATAAGCTGTAAATAGTCAATTAAAACCATCCCTAGACCTTGTTCTTGCTTTAATCTACGGCATTTCGCTCGAATCTCATTTACTTTAATCCCTGGTGTATCATCAATATAGATACCAGCATTAGAAAGGCTCCCCATCGCCATTGTTAATTTTGCCCAATCATCAGAAGTTAATGAACCGGTACGCAGTCTTTGCGCATCAATATTTCCTTCTGCACAAAGCATACGCATAACAAGCTGATCAGAGCCCATCTCTAAACTAAAAATCGCTACATTTTCATCAGTTTTCGTCGCTACGTTTTGTGCGATATTTAATGAAAATGCGGTTTTCCCTACTGATGGACGTGCCGCTACGATGATTAAATCATTTCGCTGGAAACCTGCGGTCATCTTATCTAATTCTGTAAATCCAGTTGGTATCCCAGTAACTTCACCTTTTTGATTATGCAAAAGTTCAATTTTATCGTAAGCATCTACAAGAACATCTTTAATGTTTTGGAATGCTTTTGCATTCGTTTGGTGAGATACTTCTAATATTTTTTTCTCAGCCTCATTTAAAAGACCATCCACGTCATCTTCTCTCTCATACCCATCAGACACGATATGAGTCGCTGTTCGAATCAAACGACGTAATAGCGCCTTTTCAGCGATGATTCGTGCATAATATTCTACGTTAGCAGCGGTTGGAACAACTTCTGCTAATTCTGCTAAGTAAGAAACCCCACCAACTTCTTCTAATAATCCTTGATCAGCCATTGCTGACGTCATTATTACTAAGTCAATCGGCTCTCCTTTATCAGATAACCCAAGCATGACTTCAAAAATCTTTTGATGTTTCGTTCGATAAAATGAGTCAGGTACCAATAATTCCGATGCTGACGTTAACGCATCTTGATCAATTAATATGGCCCCTAAAACCGCCTGCTCAGCCTCTATATTATGCGGAGGGGTACGATCAGCCATTACATCACTCATACGCAATCCTCCTTGCTTAACTTATTTTTATTGTTCACTAACATGAACTTTTACTGTTGCTGTTACTTGCGGATGCAACTTCACAGTAACGTTTGTATAGCCTAATGCACGAATTGCATCATCCATTTCAAATTTACGTTTATCAAGTTTAATTTTATGTGATTTTTGCATTGCATCTACGATTTGTTTACTTGTGATTGAACCGAATAGACGGCCACCTTCTCCAGATTTCGCCTTTACTTCTACAGTTAGTTTCTCTAACTTTTCTTTCAACTCTTTTGCATTTTCAACCTCTGCTGCTGCATCTTTTTCTTCTTTTCGCTTTTGAGCTTCTAAAGTTTTCATACTGCTATTTGTCGCTTCAGCAGCTAATCCTTGTTTTAGTAAGAAGTTATTTGCATAGCCATCTGGTACGTTTTTTATTTCTCCTTTTTTCCCTTTACCTTTTACGTCTTTTAGAAAAATTACTTTCATGATTGTGTGCCTCCCTGTAAATAGTCATCAATAACAAATCGAAGCTTCTCCTCAGCTTCATCTACTGTAACATTTTTCATTTGTGTGGCTGCATTCGTTAAATGCCCACCACCGCCTAAATTTTCCATAATTAGCTGCACGTTCACTTCACCTAAAGACCTGCCGCTAATTCCAATGAAATTCTCGCCACGTTTTGCAATAACAAATGACGCAATAATTCCTGTCATTGTTAATAATGTGTCCGCTGATTGCGCAATAAGCACTTGATCGTAGTAATCATCACTATCAACTTTTGCAATCGCAATTCCATTTGTATAAATGTACGCATTTTTAATAGCTTTTGCAACCCGTAAATACTGATCCATATCTTCTTTTAAAAGCTCTTGTACAAGTACAGTATCTGCACCATGTGAGCGTAAATAAGAAGCGGCATCAAACGTACGAGCACCCGTCCGGAATGTAAAGCTTTTCGTATCAACAATAATACCTGCTAACAATGCCGTTGCTTCTAACATTGTCATTTTTAAATTTTTCGGTTGGTACTCAAGTAATTCTGTAACAAGTTCTGCCGTGGAAGAAGCGTATGGCTCCATGTAAACAAGCAATGGATCTTCAATAAAATCTTCTCCCCGGCGATGATGGTCAATAACAACTACATTTTCAATTTTATGTAACAGCTTTTCTTCCATCACCATTGAAGGTTTATGCGTATCAACAACAACAAGTAATGAATCATCATTTGCAAATTCCATCGCTTGTCCTGGGGTAATAAAGTGAGACCATAACTCTTCGTTTTGTTTCACTTTATCCATTAAACGCTTAATTCCCTTATCAGAATCATTTTCATCTAACACAATATATCCTTTGCGCTCATTTAATTGCGCTACCTTTAAAATACCAATCGCAGCACCAATTGCGTCCATATCAGGAGCCCTATGCCCCATTATAATGACATTACTACTTTCTAATACTAAATCCTTTAATGCATGCGAAATAACTCTGGCACGTACACGAGTACGTTTTTCAACTGGATTCGTCTTACCACCATAAAACTTAACTTTACCTGTCGCTTGTTTAATAGCTACTTGATCTCCACCACGGCCAAGCGCAAGGTCTAAACCGGACTGAGCCATTGCCCCAAGCTCTGATAAAGGTAAATCACCTGATCCAACACCTATACTTAAGGTGAGTGGTATATTCCTTTTGGATGTTTCTTCACGCACCTGATCTAAAATGCTAAATTTCCCTTTCTCCATCTGCGCTAAAATACTCTCATTTAGTACAACGAAGAATCTTTCTGAAGATGCACGTTTTAAATATGCCCCATACTTAACGGCCCATTCATTTAGTCGTGATGTTACAAGACTTGTGATATTCGTACGTAATTGATCATCTAATCCCTGTGTAACTTCATCATAATTATCTAAATAAATGACAGCCAAAACAGTGCGTTGATCCTCGTACATCTTTTCAATCTCTGTTTGTTCCGTTACATCAAAGAAATAAATTAACTTTTCTTCTTTCCTTACAAAAACGCGAAACTTTCGGTTATTTAAAGAGACTATATCGTCGGAAGTTTCTCCCTTAATAAAAAGAAGCAACGTTTCTGATACATCATAAAGGTGCCATCCAGCTAACGCATGCTGTCCTAGACATGAAGATAAATAAGGATTCGCCCAATCAATCCCATAATCCTTATTGTATAACAAAATACCAATCGGCATTTGGTTAAATGCTTCATTACTCACTTTCTTTACTCTTGTAATCATATCTGTCGTATACTTCTCAAAATTCCTTTGAAAGGTCAGTTCAAAGCGTATAACAACAAAAAGTACAATGCAAAAAATAAAAAAGGTGGATATCCCCATAATTAAATGAAAATAACAGAGGATGGCAATGAGCACAAACACGAAAAATGCCAATACATAAACAGGATATAAAAACCACTGTTTCTTATAAAATTCAGGCATGTATACAACTCCTATAAAGTAAAACTAACTCACCTTTCAGTTAGTTAAACAGATTAAAATAGTATAAGGAATATTACTTTATCCTCCTATTTTAGAACGCAATGAAATCCCTAAATCAATTATACCTAAGATTGTCACAAGAGGAAACAACATCGGTATAAACATGCAGACAATAAAACTAATAATAGGAACCCCTTTCGTAAAACCTTTGCTATGCGCTAGAAAAGCGATAAATGTCAGACCTTGTAGTACTAGTAGTAAGGTAAATATGACATATAGGTTAGAAAATACCATATGTAAATATGATGTCGGTTCTACTTTTATAAAAGTTGATAGCAAAATAAATATAACGTAATACCAAACAGTACTCTTTGGTAATTGTATATCTTTAAATTTAGGCCAAGGTATAACGTCATGCTTTAGTTTTCTCAAAACACTACCTGATATCATAACTGTAATCCAAGAAAAACATACCGAGACCATTACAAGCAAACTTGGGAATAACGTTTGTAACACATCATTAAATTGTGCAAATAATTCTTTTTGCTCCTTACTAATAGGCATACCAGCAGCAGTGACTATCTTTTCACTTTGCGCCATACTTTCATTAAGCATATTTTGCATTTGCTTCATTAAATCTATGTTAAAAAACTTTATACTTGCAACATAAATGAGCATAATACCAATTAAGTACGCAAGCGTCCCCGCCATCAAAATTTCTACCGGTTTTTTTTGTTTTTTATACATATATCCTAAAACGATACCTATCAATCCAAACATAATTGTCTTTACTAGGTTCATCGGTTGACTAACAATAACAGTAATAAAAAGTGCCGCCGTAAAAATTACAAAGGCGTTAGATAATCTATATCTTATCGTTAGCAATATAAACGGCAATGGCAACGCAAACGTTACAACTGTACCTAAAATTGGAACATACATAGATATAAGCAATAACATTGCATATATCGCTAGCAACGCTGCACCCTCAGTAATAAATTTCGTATTCTTCATCATCTAACCTCTCTTTCAAAAAAAGAAAAGCATAGCAAAATGCACAGTAGAGTCCGACTCTACTGTGCATTTCATACGCTATTATTCACCAACATATGGTAAAAGTGCCATTTGACGAGCACGTTTAATTGCAACTGTAAGTTTGCGTTGGTATTTTGCGCTTGTTCCTGTTACACGACGAGGTAAAATTTTACCACGCTCAGAAACGAAACGTTTTAATAAATCAACATCTTTATAGTCAATGCGAGTGATGCCGTTAGATGTGAAGAAACACACCTTACGACGTTTCGCACGTCCACCTTTGCGTCCTGCCATGTCTATTCCCTCCATTCTTTGTTAAAACTAACTAATTTACTGTATTAGAACGGTAAATCGTCGTCGGAAATGTCGATCGGTTGACCTACATTTGAAAATGGATCGTCATTCTTCGTAAATCCAGAGTTCCCTTGGTTACCTTGGTTACCTTGGTTACCTGAATTACTAGATTGACCAAATGGGTTAGAGCTTTGGTTACCGAAACCAGCTCCTGATGGTTGCTGATTAAATGAACCACGTTGCTCCCCACCGCCATTACGCGGCTCTAAAAATTGTACGCTTTCCGCAAGAACTTCTGTTACATATACACGTTTACCATCTTGTCCATCGTAATTACGAGTTTGAAGACGTCCATCTACGCCTGCTAAGCTACCTTTTTTCAAATAATTTGCTACGTTTTCTGCTTGTTTACGCCATATTACACAATTAATAAAGTCAGCTTCACGCTCACCTTGTTGATTCGCAAATGCGCGATTCACAGCTAACGTAAAAGTAGCTACTGCAACACCATTGGGCGTGTAACGTAAGTCAGGGTCCTTAGTTAAACGACCAACGAGGATAACACGATTCATCAATCGAACCACTCTCCCTTATATATCAATTATTTTTCTTCTTCTTTAACAACGATATGACGAAGGATGTCTTCGTTGATCTTAGCTAAACGGTCGAATTCGTTAATCGCTTCTGCGTTAGAGTTCACGTTTAAGATCATGTAGAAACCTTCACGTAAGTCGTTGATTTCGTAAGCTAAACGACGCTTACCCCACTCTTTCGTGTTAATGATTTCTGCACCATTGTTTGTTAAAACACCTGCGAAACGTTCAACTAAAGCTTTTTGAGCTTCTTCTTCAACGCCAGGACGAATGATGTACATAATTTCGTACTTTCTCATTACACTTTCACCTCCTTTTGGTCTAAACGGCCCATAATGGGCAAGGAGCAATTAATTTATAGTAATTACTCACGAGTTTAGATTATATCATAGTAAGTTAGATGAATCAACTCACCCATGCATAAAAAACTTGGCAAACACATAATATATTTGCCAAGCTCATATCTTTATTTTTCCTAGGAAATATTAAATTAAACGTTGAAGCGGAAGTGCATAACGTCTCCATCTTTTACGATATACTCTTTTCCTTCTAAACGAACTTTACCAGCTTCTTTTGCAGCTGTCATAGAACCGTTTGTCATTAAGTCTTCGTAAGAAACTGTTTCCGCACGAATAAATCCACGCTCAAAGTCTGTATGAATTACGCCAGCACATTGTGGTGCTTTCATACCTTGTTTAAACGTCCATGCACGTACTTCTTGCACACCAGCTGTGAAGTAAGTAGCAAGTCCTAATAAATCATATGCAGCACGAATTAATTGATCTAAACCAGATTCTTCAATGCCTAGTTCTTCAAGGAATACTTTTTTCTCTTCCTCGTCTAGCTCAGCGATTTCTTCTTCGATTTTTGCACATACAACGATTACTTGAGCATTTTCATTTGCAGCAAATTCTTTTACCATTTGTACATATTTATTTTCAGAAGGATCCATAATATCATCTTCACTTACGTTTGCTACGTATAACATTTCTTTCGTTGTAAGTAAATGAAGGCCTTTAACAATCTTCATTTGTTCTTCTGTAAATTCAACAGTACGAGCTGGTTTTCCCTCTTCAAAAGCTTCTTTTAAACGAACTAAAATTTCATGCTCATATACTGCTTCTTTATCTTTTTGTCTTGCTAACTTCGCAACACGCTCGATACGTTTATCAACAGATTCTAAATCCGCTAAGATTAGCTCTAAGTTGATTGTTTCGATATCATCGATTGGATCTACTTTCCCTGAAACGTGTGTAATATTTTCGTCTTCAAAACAACGAACAACTTGGCAAATTGCATCTACTTGGCGAATGTGAGATAAGAATTTATTTCCTAAACCTTCACCTTTACTAGCACCTTTTACGATACCTGCAATATCAGTAAACTCAAATACAGTCGGAACAGTTTTTTTCGGTTCTACTAATTCCGTTAATTTATTTAAACGCTCATCTGGTACTTCTACAATCCCTACGTTTGGATCAATTGTACAGAATGGATAGTTTGCAGATTCTGCTCCTGCTTGTGTAATTGCATTAAATAAAGTTGACTTCCCTACGTTAGGTAATCCAACAATCCCAGCCGTTAATCCCATATTTTTCACTCCTATGTCTCAATCTTTCATCATTATAGATAGTAACGAAAAAAATGACAAGTTTCCTCCAAACGAAAAAAAGTAACAGCTACCCATTGCAACTGTTACTTTCTCTCTATTCTTCGTGCTTCACAAGTATTTTTTTCACCTTACGATCAAATTCTCTTCGAGGAATCATTACTGAATGGTCACATCCCTCGCACTTAATGCGGATATCCATTCCCATACGAATAATTTTCCAGCGATTCTCACCACATGGGTGGGCTTTCTTCATTTCCACAACATCGTACAAGTTATACTGCTTTTGCTCCATTCTCCAAACCCCTCTCCATACTAAATTGCTTTTCCACTCACCAATTCTTCACGATTATATAAAACCATACGTGGATATGGAATTTCAATCCCATGTAGATCTAGACGATTTTTAATTTCTTTACGAAGTGCTCTCGCAATAACCGCATGTTGCATCGGCTCTACTTCCGCAATAACACGTAATATAACTTCTGACGCAGCCAATGTTTGCACACCTAATAACTGAGGCTTTGCTACCATTTGCGTATACTGTGCAGGTAATTCTTCTAATAACTCTTCAATGACTTGCTCCGCTTTCGCTATGTCAGCCTCATACGAAATGGATACATCAACAAATGCTACACTATTACTAACTGAATAGTTCGTAACTTGAATAATACTTCCATTTGGTAAAGTATGAATTTCGCCTGTCCAACTCTTTACTTTTGTTGTACGAAGTCCAATTTCTAGAACGACACCTTCAAACTGACCAATTTTTACATAGTCACCTACTGAAAATTGATCTTCTAGCAAAATAAATAACCCCGTAATAACATCTTTTACTAAACTTTGAGCACCAAATCCGACTGCTAAACCAATTACCCCGGCACCCGCTAATAAACCAGATGCATTAATATTAAACACACCCAAAATCGCAATTAACATAATGAACATAACAACGTATGCCACAATATTTTCAAGTAACTTCGCTACTGTAACTGTACGACGTTCTGAAATTTGAATTGGCGAACGGCTTCCCATACGAAACGCATTTCGTACAATTGCACGCGCAACTCGCACAATAATTGCACCAAGTATTAAAATAACGACTATTTTTAGTGATTTCACACCTATATTCGTCCAATCAATGGACTCAAACCATTTCAACGCTAAATCCATGTACCTCTACCTCTCCAGCTAAAATTTCTTTTTAATCATCCTTCTTATTGTATCAGAAGTCACCCTGATTTCTGAAAAATTTTTATGACTTTAATTGCATTTGTTAACTTCCATGCAGGTATAAAATGGAACGAATATATATATACTAGTACTATTATTTCCGTTTTCACTCAAGTTTTACAGGAAGTACGCACTTATAGTTTTCCATTTTACTCACCATATAACATATTTTGAAAATTTATTAAAAGGATGGATGCTTCATGAATATTGGAAGTTTTCGCTTACCCTTTTTCGAAAAAGAAACTCAAAATGTTATGCACCAAGACGTAGAAGCCTCCGAGACAATTAGTAACTTCTTACTTTCCCATATCCCTATTAAAACGAATATACCGATTATTCTCGTTTGTATCGGAACAGATCGTTCTACAGGCGATGCACTCGGTCCGTTAGTCGGTACGAAACTAGAACAAGCAGGAATTAAAAACTTCCAAGTGTTCGGCACACTAGATGAGCCAGTGCATGCGCTAAATTTAGAAGAAAAAATTCAGAATATACAGAAAGATAATCCTACTTCATTTATAATTGCGGTTGATGCCTGTTTAGGAAAGTCTCAAAACATCGGTTCCATCACTACCGGAATGGGGCCTAGTAAACCTGGAGCTGCGATGAACAAAAAATTACCTGCAG
Source organism: Bacillus cereus group sp. N6 (assembly GCF_016483705.1). Taxonomy (NCBI): domain Bacteria; kingdom Bacillati; phylum Bacillota; class Bacilli; order Caryophanales; family Bacillaceae; genus Bacillus; species Bacillus cereus group sp. N6. The sequence continues at coordinate 18,722 of NZ_JAEHBI010000016.1, read as the reverse complement.
TTGGTGATTTACATATTCATGGCATCGTAAATCTAAATGGTTTTATGGAGTTTTTCGTCCTGCAAAATACAAGATTAAGTTTAGTCATGAAAATGGCTGATGTAATTGCACAAAGTATAAAAGAAACAGACCAAAAATTATCTGTATTAAAAAAAGCAAACCATCTATAAATAATAAGATGGTTTGCTTTTTAGTTTTTCTGCGCTAATAATTCTAAAATACGATTTAAATCTTCTTTATTAAAAAATTCAATTTCGATTTTACCTTTTTCTTTTTTCGTTTCTTTAATTTTCACATCTGTGCCAAACTTTTCTCTTAAGAACGTTTCGCGTTCTACGAAAAATATGTTTCTCTCTTTTTTCACTTGTTTTGTTTCACGTGAAACGCGTTGATTAATCTCCTGAACAATTTTCTCTAATTGACGAACGTTTAATCCTTCTTTTTCGATTCGTTTTAATAAAGATTTCAATTGTTCTTCATCTTTTATAGTAAGCAAAGTTCTCCCATGGGCCATTGAAAGTTGACCATTTGCAATCATATCTTGCACAAAAGAAGGGAGGCTTAATAACCGCGTATAATTTGCAATGTAAGGTCTGCTCTTACCAAGACGTTTTGCTAATTGTTCTTGCGTTACATTTAGCTCATTCATTAACATTTGATATGCCATTGCTTCTTCCATTGGGTTTAAATCTTCTCGTTGTAAGTTTTCAAGCAATGCAAACTCCATCATTTGCTGCTCATTTAATTGTCTTACAACAGCAGGTACCTTTTCGAGCCCTGCCTCTTTGGCAGCACGATATCTTCTTTCACCTGCAACAATTTCATATCCTTTAATACTCTTCCTAGCAATTAACGGTTGCAATATGCCGTGCTCTTTAATAGAGGCCGATAATTCTTGAATTGCCTCTTTATTAAAGTGTTTACGTGGTTGATATGGATTCGGTCTTAATTCAGTTATCACAATCTCCTGAATTGCCTCTTCTTCTTTCACATCTAAATCAGGAAAAAACACATTAATTCCTCTTCCTAATCCTTTAGCCACCTGCAATCACTTCCTCTGCTAAATCTATATATACTTCTGCCCCTCTTGATTTAGCGTCATACTGCATAATTGGTTTCCCATGACTTGGTGCTTCACTTAAACGAACATTACGAGGAATAATCGAACGGTATACTTTATCCCTAAAGTATTTTTTCACTTCATCTATAACCTGAATCCCTAAATTCGTACGGGCATCCAACATCGTTAACAATACACCTTGAATTGCTAGATTTTTATTTAAGTGCTTTTGCACAAGTCGAACTGTATTTAATAGCTGACTTAATCCTTCTAGTGCGTAATATTCGCATTGAACAGGAATAATAACAGAATCTGCTGCGGTTAATGCATTAATCGTTAATAACCCTAAGGACGGGGGACAGTCGATAATAATATAGTCATATTCATCACGAACTGGCTGTAATGCCCTTTGTAAACGTACTTCCCGGGAAATAGTCGGTACCAATTCAATTTCAGCACCTGCCAATTGAATTGTAGCGGGTAGAACATCTAAGTTTTCAGTTGCGGTTTTACGTATAACCCCTTGAACATCTGCATCTTCCACAAGAACATTGTAAATACATTGATCTAATTCGGATTTTTCAATTCCCACACCAGTCGTTGCATTTCCTTGAGCGTCAATATCTACAAGAAGGACTTTTTTACCTACTTGTGCCAATCCAGCCCCTAAATTAACAGATGTTGTTGTTTTTCCAACGCCACCTTTTTGATTGGCAATAGCAATGATTTTTCCCATGATGTCACCTACTTTCAACCTTTCTATCTTATTCTAGTAACAATTACGTTTATTGTAACATGAAATAAAAGTTTTTCTTTTACGTCCTTATTAAACTTCAAAATTTATTTCTAAACTCCTTCTTCATCTAACAAGAAAATATAGTAAAAGAGACCTATCCAGTAGGATAAGGTCTCTAACACGCCATTATTATTTTTTCTTCGGAATTTTAATTGTAATTTGATAGTACTCATCAAATTCTTCTTCCGCAGAATTAACATTTAAACCACTGTCAGCAACCATTTGTAATGACTGCCTAATTGTATTCATGGCAATTCTCGTATCTCGACTTACTGCTTTTTGCTTTGCCTTACGCTTCGGTTTGGCTTCCTCTAGTAATTTCGCAATTCGTTCCTCTGTTTGCTTTACATTCAGTTGTTTCTCCACAATTTCCTGTAAAACCTTCAGTTGTAATTCCTCATTCTTTAAAGGAATGAGAGCGCGGGCATGACGTTCTGTAATACTTTTTTCTAATAACGCACGTTTTATTTCTTCAGGCAACTTTAACAATCGCAACTTATTTGCGATTGTGGATTGTCCTTTTCCAAGTCGTTGTGCCAATGCTTCTTGTGTTAAATTATGTAACTCAATTAGCTTTTGATATGCCACAGCTTCCTCGATTGCTGTTAGTTCCTCACGTTGCAAGTTTTCAATTAAAGCTACAGAAGCTGTCTCTGTATCATTTAAGTTCTTTATAATTGCAGGAACTTTTTCCCACCCTAACTTTGTTGCCGCACGGAAACGCCTTTCTCCAGCGATAATCTCGTACTTGTCATCCTCATATTGCCTCACAACAATCGGCTGAATCAGCCCATGTGTACGAATCGTTAGTGCTAGCTCTTCAATTCGTGCATCATCAAAAACTGTTCGTGGTTGATAACGGTTAGGGGTAATATTTACTATCGGAATTTCTTGTATTTCTTCATATACCTTTTTATCTATTTCTTCATGGCTTTCGTCTTGTAATTCGAATTCGCTCTCTTTATCTCCAAAGCCAAATAAACGAGAAAACGTATTTTTCATACATATTCCACCACCTTTTAGGCCTATTGACTAGTCTCCATAAAATGTTTCCTATGAAACATTTACGTTTTCATTTATATAATTTAATCTTACGTCTAATAAGATTTATTTTTCAATAGGTAATTTATTGGGTGTTCCCGGTTTGCGTGGATATTTCTTTGGTGTCTTGCGCTTTTTCTCGATTAATAAAATATTACGTTCACTTTCTTCAAACGGTAATTGGAACGTAGACATTTCTTTTAAATTCCCACCTAGCACCTCTAAAGCATACTTGCCATTTTCAATTTCTTCGTTTGCTGCGGCACCTTTCATTGCAATGAATGTTCCCCCAACTTTTACAAGTGGTAAACATAGCTCACTCAATACCGAAAGACGCGCGACTGCACGTGCCATTACAATATCGTATGATTCACGTACACCTTCTTTTTTCCCAAATGTTTCCGCACGATCGTGACAAAACGCAACGTCACCTAATTCCAACTTTTGTGCTAAATGATTTAAGAAGTTAATACGTTTTTGCAATGAGTCTACAATTGTTACTTTTAAGTGCGGGAAACAGATTTTCAAAGGAATACTTGGGAATCCAGCTCCTGCGCCAACATCACAAATTGAGAATGGTTCTGAAAAATCATAATAAAAAGCAGCTGTAATGGAATCAAAAAAGTGTTTTAAATATACTTCCTCTTTCTCCGTAATAGCCGTTAAGTTCATTTTTTCATTCCACTCTACTAATGTTTCAAAGTAGATTTCGAACTGCTCTAACTGTCTAGAAGAGAGGGTGATACCCTTCTCTTCTAGCATAGATTGAAATTGTTCTATGTTCATCTAACAATATCTCCTTACTATTTATTGGTTCGATACTCGCGCAATTTTTCCTTGTTCAATATACACAAGTAAAATAGAAACATCCGCTGGATTCACGCCAGAAATACGTGAAGCCTGCCCCATTGAAAGTGGACGCACATCTTTCAATTTCTGTCTCGCTTCTGAGGCAAGGCTAGAAATCGCATCATAATCAATATCCACAGGGATTTTTTTGTTTTCCATTTTCTTCATACGCTCTACTTGCTGTAAGGATTTTTCGATATATCCTTCGTACTTAATCTGAATTTCAACTTGTTCTGTAATTTCATCACTTAATTCTACTTCGCTTGGTACTAAAAGATGAATATGCTCATATGTCATCTCTGGACGACGTAATAAGTCACTTGCACGTATTCCATCTTTCAATTCACTTCCGCCAATACTACGGATTAATTCTTGAACTTCAGGACGTGGTTTAATAATAATGCTGCTTAAACGTTCCTTTTCCTGTTCAATTTTTAATTTTTTATTTGTAAATCGCTCATAGCGCTCTTCTTTAATTAATCCAATTTCACGACCAACTTCAGTTAAACGAAGATCAGCATTATCGTGGCGTAATAATAGGCGATATTCTGCACGAGATGTTAATAAGCGATATGGTTCATTTGTACCTTTCGTTACAAGGTCATCAATTAAGACACCGATATAAGCATCCGCGCGACCTAAAATAACTTCTTTTTTACCTAAAGAACGACATGCTGCATTAATCCCAGCCATAAGCCCTTGTCCTGCCGCCTCTTCGTAACCAGAAGTTCCGTTAATTTGTCCTGCTGTATATAAATTCTTAATTTTTTTCGTTTCAAGTGTTGGCCATAGTTGTGTTGGCACAATCGCATCATATTCAATTGCATAACCTGTACGCATCATTTCAACATTTTCTAGGCCAGGTATTGTTCTAAGCATATCACGTTGCACATCTTCTGGTAAGCTTGTGGATAAACCTTGTACATACACTTCTTGTGTATTACGTCCTTCTGGCTCTAAGAAAATTTGATGACGTGGTTTATCATTAAATCTTACTACTTTGTCTTCAATTGAAGGACAATATCTAGGTCCTGTTCCCTTAATCATACCAGAATACATAGCTGAGCGATGTAGGTTTTCATCTATTAAACGATGTGTTTCCGTACTTGTATACGTCAACCAACATGGAATTTGATCCATAATAAATTTTGTCGTTTCAAAAGAGAAAGCTCGTGGTTTGTCATCACCTGGCTGAATTTCTGTTTTACTGTAATCAATCGTATTACTATTTACACGCGGAGGTGTACCTGTTTTAAATCTAACAAGATCAAATCCAAGCTCCTCTAAATGCTCGGATAAAGTAATAGATGGTTGTTGATTATTCGGACCGCTCGAATATTTTAAATCTCCCATAATAATCTCACCGCGTAAAAATGTTCCAGTCGTAATTACAACTGTTTTGGCTGTATATTCAGCACCAGCTTGCGTAACTACCCCTTTACATTCGCCATCTTCAACGATTAAACGCTCAACCATTCCTTGGAACAACGTTAAATTTGGTGTTTCTTCAATTGTTTTCTTTAATTCATGCTGGTAAGAAAACTTATCTGCTTGTGCGCGAAGCGCGCGTACAGCTGGTCCTTTACCTGTATTTAACATACGCATTTGAATATATGTTTTATCGATGTTGCGTCCCATTTCTCCGCCTAATGCATCAATTTCCCGAACAACAATCCCTTTTGCTGGTCCACCAACAGAAGGGTTACATGGCATAAACGCCACCATATCTAAATTAATTGTTAACATTAATGTTTTGGAGCCCATTCGTGCTGCCGCAAGACCAGCTTCACATCCTGCATGACCTGCACCGATTACTATGACATCGTATGAACCGGCATTGTATCCCATTGTTTATTCCTCCTAAAAATCTCTATCTTTCTCAAACATCGCTATATTATTTTCCTAAACAAAATTGAGAGAACAACTGGTCAATTAGGCTTTCATGGACGGTATCACCAGTAATTTCACCAAGTATTTCCCACGTTCTTGTTAAATCAATTTGCACCATATCAATTGGAACACCATTTTCTATTGCCTCAATTGCATCTCCAATTGTTTTTCCTGCTTGTGTTAATAATCCAATATGTCTCGCGTTAGAAACATATGTCACATCTGCAGAATCAATTGTTCCTTCAAAGAATAAATCAGCTATTGCCTTTTCAAGCTCATCTATTCCTTGTTCCTCAATTAACGATGTTGTAATAATACGATTTCCCGCTGCCAATTCTATAACACGTTCCATATCGATTACTTGCGATAAATCTGTCTTATTTACAATAACAATGAAATCTTTTCCTTGTACGGCACGGAATAGATCTTCATCCTCATGCGTTAAAGCCTCGCTATAATTAACGACAACTAACACTAAATCAGCTTGGCTCATCATTTCTTTTGAACGCTCTACACCAATTCGTTCAACAACATCTTCTGTTTCACGAATCCCGGCTGTATCTATAAGTTTAAGTGGTACACCACGCACATTAACGTACTCTTCAATAACATCACGAGTTGTTCCTGCAATATCAGTTACAATTGCCTTTTTCTCCTGAACAAGACTATTTAATAGCGATGATTTCCCAACGTTAGGTCTACCGATGATTGCAGTAGCAATACCTTCACGTAAAATCTTTCCTTGCTTCGATGTTTCTAATATTTTTGCAATTTCCGTGCGAACATGTGTAGCTTTCTCAATTAAAATATTATGTGTCATTTCTTCCACATCATCATATTCCGGGTAATCTATGTTTACCTCAACATGAGCCAACGTTTCTAATATGTCCTGGCGCAGACGGCCGATTAATTTAGATAATCGTCCTTCCATTTGATTAATCGCTACGTTCATTGCACGATCTGTTTTTGCACGGATTAAATCCATAACAGCTTCTGCTTGTGATAAATCAATACGGCCATTTAAAAAAGCACGTTTTGTAAATTCACCAGGCTCTGCTAATCGTACTCCTTGCGCTAAAATAAGCTGCAATACTTTATTTACCGAAACAAGTCCGCCGTGACAGTTAATTTCCACTATATTTTCACGTGTAAAAGTCCTTGGTGCACGCAGAATAGATACCATCACTTCTTCAATAACCTGATTTGTATCTAAATCCACAATATGACCATAATGAATTGTGTGAGAAGGAACTTCTGTTAAATCCTTCCCTTTAAAAATACGATTAACTTTTTCAACCGCATCATCTCCACTTACTCGAACAATGGCAATTGCACCCTCTCCAAGCGCTGTGGAAATCGCGGCAATTGTATCAAATTCCATGTCCTTTCACCTCACTTGCTTATTTATCTCTATTTCAACATGATTATTTTCTTCACTAAATTATTAGAATACCATAACGAACCTATCTACAAAAGAATAATAACTCATTTTATTATGTCCTCATGTAAAAAACACTAAACTTATTCACAGTGGATAAGTTTAGTGTTTTTTAGTTATCCACACCTATTTTCCCCTCAAAAAAACCGGCACTCAATTGAGTAACCGGTCACTTGGAAGATATTACAACATGTCGATGTGGTTCTTTTCCTTCAGAAGTTGTAATGATATTTTGATGATTAGATAATGCTTGGTGGATAATCTTTCGTTCAAAAGATGGCATAGGCTCCAACACAACTCTTTTTTTCGTACTTACTACTTGTTTTGCTAATCGATAAGAAAGTGCTTCTAATGTAGCTTTTCTTTTACTACGATAATTTTCAGCATCTAGTGTGATGCCAATATACTGCTTCGTACTACGATTCGCCACAAGTTTTGTTAAATACTGCAAAGAATTCAAGGTGTTTCCTCTTTTTCCAATCAAAACACCTATGTTTTTGCCGGAAATTGTAAATTCAACTTCGCGTCCTTTTACAATTTTACTAATCTCAGCTTCCACACCCATATCATGAATAATATTTTTTAAATATTCTTCACATTCTTGAATCGGATCTTTCTTCAATACAACTTCTACTACTGCAGGTCGGTTCCCAAATAAACCTAGGAACCCTCTTTTACCCTCATCGATAATATTTATATCTACTCGGTCTTTTAGAACATTTAGTTGCCTTAAAGCATCTTGTACTGCCAGCTCGACTGTTTGTCCTTTAGCAGTAATTACACTCACTTGCTTGATCCTTCTGCCTTACTAGCCTTAATTTCTGGCCCCTTGATCAAGTACATTTGAGCGATACCAAAGATATTACCAACAACCCAGTAAAGTGATAATGCAGCTGGGAAGTTAATTGCAAAGACTAAAATCATAATTGGCATAAGCCAAATCATCATTGCCATTTGCGGATTTTGACCAGCTGTTCCTGCCATTGCAAGCTTTTGCTGAATAAATGTCGTAATTGCCGCGACAACCGGTAAGATATAGTACGGATCTGCCTGCCCTAAGTCGAACCATAAAAATGTATGCTTACTAATTTCTGCCGTTCTCATAATCGCATGGTAAAACGCAAATAAAATAGGCATCTGAACAAATATCGGTAAACACCCTGCTAATGGGTTTACACCATTTTTTTGATATAACTGCATCATTTCTTGTTGTAGTTTTTGCTGTGTTGCTTGATCTTTAGAACTATATTTCTCTTTTAACTTCACCATTTCTGGTTGTAACGCTTGCATTGCTTTCGTACTCTTCGTTTGTTTAATCATTAATGGTAATAATGCAAAACGAATGATAAGAGTTGTAACAACGATTGCTAAACCGTAATTACTACCAAATAAGTTGGCAAAATACGTAATTAACTGAGAAAGCGGATATACGAAATATTCATTCCAAATTCCAGTACTTTTCGGTGTAATCGGCTGTTTCACTTCACTACAGCCAGCAGCAATTGCCATTAATGCAATAACCATGGCTAGTAAACCTATTTTCTTTTTCAAAGCCTGCTCCTCCTTGTTTCGGTATGTATATAGTGTAATTCATTTCCTTACGCTACTTTTTTATTCTTTTCATACCAGAGCGTTTAAAGACATGAATTAAGCTTTTCTTTAATTCTTCATATGTCATCTCTGCACAAGGCTTCCTTGCTATTATAACAAAATCTTTTCCAGAATCTATCTCATCTTTTAATTCTGTGATCGACTGGCGAATCATACGTTTAATTCGGTTACGCACTACTGCATTTCCTATTTTCTTGCTGACAGAAAGGCCAATACGAAAGTTTGGCTGCTCTCCCTTATCTAGTTGATAGACAACAAGCTGACGGTTAGCATTCGATTTTCCTTTTTGAAAAACCGTCTGGAATTCATCATTCTTTTTTATACGATATTTTTTCTTCATATCAATTGACACTCCTGTAGTTCATCAGTGGAAATTCACTATTATTAGAAAAAAAGACCACTGAACGATCAGTGGTCTACGCAGATAATACTTTTCTTCCTTTACGACGACGAGCTGCTAGCACTTTACGTCCGTTCGCTGTGCTCATACGGCTGCGGAAACCATGTACTTTGCTGCGCTTACGTTTATTTGGTTGGTAAGTTCTTTTCATTATATGACACCTCCCTGAGGAATATCTGTTAAAGACAGTCCTATAAATTATAGTTAATCAACTAGGAAAATGTCAATGGTTCTCGAAATTTTCATCAAATATTCATTTTGAACCTATTCACATACTTTTTCACAGACCCTATATTTCCTTGTGGATAAATGTTTTTTCTCGGTTTTTATATCCACAAACCCCTTTCGTACTTTTACACAGTATATCGTGTTGTGGACAAGTTTATTCCACAAGGTATTGATTTTGTGGATAACTTTCTTAAATTCATTGCTATAGCTACTTTTTTTTGATATTATAGTTGTGTTTTCACTTTGAATAAGTTTTCCACACCTTTATCTTATCCACAATTTGTGCATAACATGTGGACAGTTTTAATCACATGTGGGTAAATACTTATCCACATTTGCTTTTTTTGTCGAAAACCCTATCTCATATACAAACGACGTTTTTAGGTTTTAAAATACGTTTCGTATAAATATACATTTTATATTTATTTAGGTTGTACATTTGTTGCGCAACCTTATTCTTTTACCATCTTAGTAAAGGAGGGACACCTTTGGAAAACATCTCTGATTTATGGAACAGCGCCTTAAAAGAACTAGAAAAAAAGGTCAGTAAACCAAGTTATGAAACATGGTTAAAATCAACAACCGCACATAATTTAAAGAAAGACGTGTTAACAATTACAGCTCCAAATGAATTCGCTCGTGATTGGTTAGAATCTCATTATTCAGAGCTAATTTCGGAAACACTTTATGATTTAACGGGGGCAAAATTAGCTATTCGCTTTATTATTCCCCAAAGTCAAGCTGAAGAGGAGATTGATCTTCCTCCTTCTAAACCAAATTCAGCACAAGATGATTCTAATCATTTACCACAGAGTATGCTAAATCCAAAATATACGTTTGATACATTTGTTATTGGCTCTGGTAACCGTTTTGCTCACGCTGCTTCATTGGCCGTAGCCGAAGCGCCAGCTAAAGCATATAATCCCCTCTTTATTTACGGGGGAGTTGGACTCGGAAAGACCCATTTAATGCATGCAATTGGTCATTATGTAATTGAACATAACCCAAACGCAAAGGTTGTATATTTATCATCAGAAAAATTTACAAATGAATTCATTAATTCTATTCGTGATAATAAAGCGGTCGATTTTCGTAATAAATACCGTAATGTAGATGTTTTATTGATAGATGATATTCAATTTCTAGCAGGAAAAGAACAAACTCAAGAAGAGTTTTTCCATACATTCAATGCATTACACGAAGAAAGTAAACAAATTGTAATTTCAAGTGATCGGCCACCAAAAGAAATTCCAACTTTAGAAGATCGTCTTCGTTCTCGCTTTGAATGGGGACTCATTACGGATATTACGCCGCCAGATTTAGAAACACGAATTGCAATTTTACGTAAAAAAGCAAAGGCTGAAGGACTCGATATACCAAATGAGGTTATGCTTTATATTGCAAATCAAATTGATTCAAACATTCGTGAACTAGAAGGTGCACTTATCCGAGTTGTAGCTTATTCATCTTTAATTAACAAAGATATTAATGCTGATTTAGCAGCTGAAGCACTTAAAAATATTATTCCAAATTCTAAACCAAAAATTATCTCCATTTATGATATTCAAAAGGCTGTCGGGGATGTTTATCAAATAAAACTGGAAGATTTCAAGGCGAAAAAGCGAACAAAATCAGTTGCCTTCCCTCGCCAAATTGCAATGTATTTATCACGCGAACTTACAGATTACTCCTTACCTAAAATCGGTGAAGAATTTGGTGGACGTGATCATACAACAGTTATCCATGCTCATGAAAAAATTTCTAAGCTGCTTAAAACGGATACGCAATTACAAAAACAAGTTGAAGAAATTAACGATATTTTAAAGTAGTAGCTGAATAGTGTGAATAACTTCCCTTGTTTTACGCACAGTCTATCCACATGTAGATAGACTGTTTTTACATCCTTCAACGGGGTTATCCACATATCCACAGGCCCTATTACTATTACTACTATTTTTTATCTTTATTAATTAAATAAAATATTATACTTACCGGAGGTTTTTCTTTATGCGTTTTACAATACAAAAAGACTATCTTGTAAGAAGTGTACAAGATGTAATGAAGGCTGTTTCTTCTCGTACAACAATTCCGATCCTTACAGGAATTAAAGTTGTCGCTACGGAAGAAGGAGTTACGTTAACAGGAAGCGATGCTGATATTTCTATTGAATCTTTTATCCCAGTTGAAGACAATGGAAAAGAAATCGTAGAAGTAGCACAATCAGGAAGTATTATTTTACAAGCAAAATATTTTAGTGAGATTGTAAAAAAATTACCTAAAGAGACTGTCGAAATTTCTGTGGAAAATCATTTTATGACAAAAATAATTTCTGGAAAATCAGAGTTTAATTTAAATGGTTTAGATTCTGCTGAATATCCATTGTTACCACAAATTGAAGAACATCATGTTTTTAAGATCCCAACAGATTTACTGAAACATATGATCAGACAAACTGTATTTGCAGTTTCCACTTCTGAAACAAGACCAATCTTGACAGGTGTAAACTGGAAAGTATATAACAGCGAATTAACTTGCATTGCTACAGATAGTCACAGGTTAGCTCTTCGAAAAGCAAAAATCGAAGGAATCGCAGATGAATTTCAAGCGAATGTTGTTATTCCAGGTAAAAGCTTAAATGAATTAAGCAAAATTCTAGATGAGTCTGAAGAAATGGTAGATATCGTTATTACGGAGTATCAAGTATTATTCCGTACAAAGCATTTATTATTCTTCTCAAGATTGTTAGAAGGTAATTATCCGGATACAACTCGTTTAATTCCAGCCGAAAGTAAAACAGATATTTTTGTAAATACAAAAGAATTTTTACAAGCGATTGATCGTGCATCTTTATTAGCAAGGGATGGTCGTAATAATGTTGTAAAATTATCAACTTTAGAACAGGAAATGCTAGAAATTTCTTCGAATTCACCAGAAATTGGGAAAGTAGTAGAAGAAGTTCAATGTGAAAAGATGGATGGGGAAGAGTTAAAAATATCTTTTAGTGCAAAATATATGATGGATGCACTAAAAGCTTTAGATAGTACTGAAATTAAAATTAGCTTTACTGGTGCGATGAGACCATTCTTAATTCGTACAGTAAATGATGAGTCCATTATTCAATTAATTTTACCGGTTCGTACTTACTAAGTAAGAAGTAAGGGTTGCTAGTTTTCAGATACTAGTAGCCCTTATTTGATTTTTGGGTATTACTTTCCTAATGTTAGTTTATTTAGTACAATGAAAGAATGAACACTTTCAGAAAGTGAGCGATTTTATGAAACGTATTAAAATTTCAACAGAGTATATTACACTAGGACAATTTTTGAAGTTAGCCGATGTAATTGATACAGGTGGCGCTGTAAAATGGTTTTTACAAGAATATGAAGTGTACGTGAATCAAGAACTTGAAAATAGAAGAGGTCGCAAATTATATGCGAACGATATTATTGAAATTCCAGGAAGCGGAAGTTTCCAAGTTCAGGCATAAAGGGGGAGCCCTTTGTTTATTTCAGAAATACAATTAAAAAACTATCGCAATTATGAAAAGTTAGAGCTTTCCTTTGAAGATAAAGTGAATGTGATTATCGGTGAAAACGCACAAGGGAAAACGAATTTGATGGAAGCTATTTATGTTTTAGCGATGGCGAAATCTCATAGAACCTCTAATGATCGCGAGCTTATCCGTTGGGATGAAGACTTCGGTCAAATTAAAGGGAAATTACAAAAGAGAAATAGTTCTTTGTCTTTGGAATTAAATATTTCGAAAAAAGGTAAAAAGGCAAAATTAAATCAACTTGAACAACAAAAATTGAGTCAATATATTGGCATGATGAATGTTGTCATGTTTGCCCCAGAAGATTTAAATCTTGTAAAAGGAAGCCCTCAAGTAAGAAGACGCTTTTTAGATATGGAATTAGGCCAAATAGCTCCAATCTATTTGTATGAATTGAGTCAATATCAAAAGGTGCTCACGCAACGAAATCACTTGCTGAAAAAGATGCAAGGGAATAGTAAGAATGAGGAAACGATGTTGGATGTATTTACACTTCAACTTATTGAGCATGGTGCAAAAATATTGCAAAAACGGTTTGAGTTTTTGCATTTACTACAAGAATGGGCAGCTCCAATTCATCGCGGTATAAGCCGCGGATTAGAAGAATTAGAAATTGTCTATAAACCAAGTGTAGATGTATCAGAATCAATGGATTTGTCGAAAATAAAAGAAGTATACTATGAAAATTTTCAATCTGTGAAACAACGTGAGATTTTCCGTGGTACGACTTTAATTGGTCCTCATCGTGATGATTTACAATTCTTCGTTAATAGTAAAAATGTTCAAGTCTTTGGTTCGCAAGGACAACAACGAACGACCGCACTGTCCCTAAAATTAGCTGAAATTGAATTGATTTACTCAGAAGTTAAGGAATATCCGATTCTTTTATTGGATGATGTATTATCAGAATTAGATGATTATCGTCAATCGCATCTGTTAAATACAATTCAAGGAAAAGTGCAAACATTTGTGACAACGACGAGTGTCGACGGAATTGAACACGAAACATTAAAAGAAGCGAAAACAATTCATGTAACGAACGGCACGGTAGATTGTGAAATAGATAGGGCGTAATCCCTATTTAAATGGAAAAGTAGGTGATCTTTGTGTCAATGGAACAAAAGCAAATGGAAGAAAACTCATATGATGAAAGTCAGATACAGGTACTTGAAGGATTAGAAGCGGTTCGAAAACGCCCTGGGATGTATATTGGATCTACAAGTGGAAAAGGACTTCACCATCTTGTGTGGGAAATCGTCGATAATAGTATTGATGAAGCACTTGCAGGGTATTGTGATGAAATTAACGTTAGTATCGAAGAAGATAATAGTATTCTTGTAACGGATAATGGACGTGGTATTCCAGTTGGTATACAAGAAAAAATGGGACGTCCTGCTGTAGAAGTTATAATGACCGTTCTTCATGCTGGTGGTAAGTTTGGCGGTGGCGGTTATAAAGTTTCTGGTGGTTTGCATGGTGTTGGGGCATCTGTAGTAAATGCTCTATCAACAGAACTAGAGGTATTTGTACATCGTGAAGGCAAAATCCATTATCAAAAATACGAAAGAGGTATCCCGGTTGCGGATTTAAAAGTCATTGGTGACACAGATCAAACAGGGACGATAACTCGATTTAAACCAGATCCAGAAATTTTTCAGGAAACAATAGTATACGAATTTGATACGTTAGCAACTCGTATGCGCGAATTAGCATTTTTAAATCGTAATATTAAATTAACAATTGAAGATAAACGTGAACATAAACAGAAGAAAGAATTCCATTATGAAGGTGGAATTAAATCATATGTTGAACATTTAAATCGTTCAAAACAGCCAATTCATGAAGAACCTGTATATGTAGAGGGTTCAAAAGATGGTATTCAGGTTGAAGTTGCGCTTCAATATAACGAAGGATACACAAATCATATTTACTCATTTACAAATAATATTCATACGTATGAAGGTGGTACACATGAGGTAGGATTTAAAACAGCCTTAACTCGTGTGATCAACGATTATGGTCGTAAAAATAATATTTTAAAAGATGCGGATAGTAATTTAACTGGTGAAGATGTTCGTGAAGGTTTAACAGCGATTGTGTCAATTAAACATCCAAATCCACAATTCGAAGGACAAACGAAGACGAAACTTGGAAATAGTGAAGCAAGAACAATTACAGAGTCAGTATTCTCAGAGGCATTTGAAAAGTTCTTACTGGAAAATCCGAATGTTGCACGTAAGATTATAGATAAAGGGACGATGGCAGCGCGTGCGCGTGTAGCAGCTAAAAAGGCTCGTGAGTTAACTCGCCGAAAGAGTGCTTTAGAAGTTTCAAGTTTACCAGGGAAATTGGCAGACTGTTCTTCTAAAGATCCAGCAATTAGTGAAATCTATATCGTAGAGGGTGACTCTGCGGGTGGGTCTGCAAAACAAGGACGTGATCGTCATTTCCAAGCAATTTTACCGCTGAAGGGTAAAATTATTAATGTTGAAAAGGCACGCTTAGATAAGATTTTATCAAATGATGAAGTTCGTACAATTATTACGGCGATTGGTACAAATATCGGCGGAGACTTCGCTATTGAAAAAGCACGCTATCATAAAGTTATTATTATGACGGATGCCGATGTTGATGGTGCGCATATTCGTACCCTATTATTAACGTTCTTCTATCGCTATATGCGTCAAATAATTGAGTGCGGTTATATATATATTGCACAGCCACCTTTGTTTAAAGTACAACAAGGTAAGAAAATTCAATATGCTTACAATGATAAGGAACTTGAAAAAATCTTAGCTGAATTACCAGCCCAACCTAAGCCGGGGATTCAGCGTTATAAAGGTCTAGGGGAAATGAATCCAACTCAGTTATGGGAGACGACAATGGACCCAGAAGTACGTTCATTACTTCAAGTTTCACTTCAAGATGCAATTGAAGCGGATGAAACATTTGAAATTTTGATGGGAGATAAAGTAGAGCCACGTCGTAACTTTATCCAAGAAAATGCAAAATACGTGAAAAACCTTGATATTTAAATGGGTAATGACAGGAATCTAAGTATTCCTGTCTTCTACATATAAATCAATGTATGTGTAACGGAAATGTAAGAGGAGGTGCTGGTTGATGTCAGACAATCAACAACAAGCACGAATTCGAGAAATTAATATTAGTCATGAAATGCGTACCTCGTTTTTAGATTACGCAATGAGTGTTATCGTATCTCGTGCATTACCAGATGTTCGTGATGGATTAAAACCTGTGCATCGTAGGGTTTTATATGCGATGAATGATTTAGGAATTACAGCTGATAAAGCGTATAAAAAATCAGCGCGTATTGTCGGTGAAGTAATCGGTAAGTATCACCCTCACGGTGATTCAGCTGTTTACGAGACGATGGTACGTATGGCGCAAGATTTTAGTCAACGTTATATGCTTGTTGATGGGCATGGTAACTTTGGTTCTGTTGATGGTGATTCAGCAGCAGCGATGCGTTATACAGAAGCAAGAATGTCTAAGATTTCTATGGAATTAATACGTGATATTTCAAAAAATACGATTGATTATCAAGATAACTATGATGGTTCTGAAAGAGAGCCAATTGTATTGCCAGCGCGTTTCCCTAATTTATTAGTGAATGGTACGACGGGTATTGCGGTAGGTATGGCAACGAATATTCCACCGCATCAACTTGGTGAAGTAATTGATGGTGTATTGGCACTAAGCCATAATCCCGACATTACGATTGCGGAATTAATGGAGTTTATTCCAGGACCAGATTTTCCAACAGCAGGTTTAATTTTGGGACGAAGTGGGATTCGAAGAGCGTATGAAACAGGTAGAGGCTCTATTATGCTTCGAGCTAAAGTTGAAATTGAAGAGAAGTCAAATGGTAAACAATCTATTCTCGTAACTGAACTACCTTATCAAGTTAATAAGGCGCGATTAATTGAAAAAATTGCAGAATTAGTTCGTGATAAGAAAATTGAAGGTATTACGGATTTACGTGATGAGTCAGATCGAAACGGTATGCGTATTGTTATGGAAGTACGCCGTGATGCCAATGCCAATGTACTATTAAATAATCTATATAAACATACAGCACTTCAAACAAGTTTCGGTATTAATATGTTGTCTCTTGTAAATGGAGAGCCACAAGTACTGAATTTAAAACAAAATTTATATCATTACTTGGAGCATCAGAAGGTAGTAATTCGTCGACGTACTGCTTATGAATTAGAAAAAGCAGAGGCGCGTGCTCATATTTTAGAAGGATTACGAATTGCTCTAGATCATCTAGATGAAGTTATTACGTTAATTCGTAGTTCGAAAACAGCAGATATTGCAAAACAAGGCTTAATGGAACGTTTCGGTTTAAGTGAGAAACAAGCACAAGCAATTTTAGATATGCGTCTGCAACGTTTAACAGGATTAGAACGTGAAAAAATTGAGCAAGAATATCAAGACTTAATGAAGTTAATCGCTGAATTAAAAGCAATCTTAGCAGATGAAGAGAAAGTTCTTGAGATTATTCGTGAAGAATTAACGGAAGTAAAAGAACGCTTCAATGATAAGAGACGAACGGAAATTACAATTGGTGGCATGGAATTTATTGAAGATGAAGATTTGATTCCAGAACAAAACATCGCTATTACGTTAACTCATAATGGTTATATTAAGAGGTTACCGGCTTCTACGTACAAAACACAGAACCGTGGTGGACGTGGTGTGCAAGGAATGGGAACAAATGATGATGATTTCGTAGAGCATTTATTAACTACTTCTACGCATGATCACATTTTATTCTTTACTAATAAAGGGAAAGTATACCGTACGAAAGGATATGAAATCCCAGAGTATAGTCGTACAGCAAAAGGTATACCTATTATTAACTTATTAGGTGTAGATAAGGGTGAATGGATTAACGCCATTATTCCAATTCGTGAATTTGGTGATGATGAATTCTTATTCTTCACAACAAAACAAGGTATTTCTAAGAGAACGCCACTTTCATCATTTGCAAATATACGTACGAATGGTTTAATCGCCATCTCTCTTCGTGAAGAGGATGAAGTAATATCTGTACGTTTAACATCTGGTGATAAGGATATTATTGTAGGAACAAGCAATGGTATGTTAATTCGCTTTAACGAGCAAGATGTGCGTTCTATGGGACGTAATGCGGCTGGTGTAAAAGCAATTACATTAGGTGATGAAGATCAAGTTGTAGGCATGGAAATTGTCGAAGAGGATGTAAATGTTCTAATCGTAACGAAAAATGGTTATGGAAAACGTACACCTATTGATGAATACCGTCTACAAAGCCGTGGTGGTAAAGGTCTGAAGACTTGTAATATTACAGATAAAAACGGTAAATTAGTAGCTGTTAAATCTGTAACAGGTGAAGAAGATATCATGTTAATTACGGCAGCAGGTGTTATTATTCGTATGCCAGTTGATCAAATCTCTCAAATGGGACGTAATACACAAGGTGTTCGTCTAATTCGATTAGAGGATGAGCAAGAGGTAGCGACGGTAGCAAAAGCACAGAAAGATGAAGAAGAGGAATCTAATGAAGAGGTTTCTTCTGAAGAATAAGAGGGGGATTTTTCCTCCTCTTATTTTTTTATAATAATACTTGCATAGCGATGGAAAACTCTGTATAATAGGCAGAGTCAGCAAATGAGAGATACAAATTATCTTAAAAAACTTGTTGACGAAAATAATATACTATGATATATTATGAAAGTCGCTGAAACGCGATGTTGAACTTTGAAAACTAAACGAAACAAACAACGTGAAACGTCAATTTTTATTTTTAGATGCTAGACAAACTAACTTTATTGGAGAGTTTGATCC